>CAMVHY010000057.1 GCA_947167415.1 uncultured Clostridia bacterium | reverse complement strand
CTCTCTTTTAAATCCATTAAATCCCTAGCTAAACATAAAATCGCCATTATTTCCGAAGCAACACTTATTTCAAAACTATCTTCTCTCGGCGTACCATTTATCTTCCCACCGAGTCCGTTTATTATAAATCTTAACTGCCTGTCATTCAAGTCCAAACATCTTTTCCATAAAATTCTTCTGACATCTATATTTAAATTATTCCCCTGATTAATATGATTGTCAAGCAACGCTGCTATTAAATTATTCGCCGCTGTAACAGCATGAATATCTCCCGTAAAATGCAAATTAATATCTTCCATCGGAATCACTTGTGAATATCCACCGCCTGCGGCTCCACCTTTTATTCCAAAAACCGGTCCCATCGACGGCTCCCTCAACGCCAAAACAGTTTTCTTATTTAATCTATTTAACGCATCTCCTAAACCAATACTTACAGTCGTTTTTCCTTCTCCTGCCGGCGTTGGATTTATACATGTTACTAAAATTAATTTTCCATCACTCTTATTTTCTAATTTTTTAATCAAATCAAAATCTAACTTAGCTTTATATTTTCCATAATACTCAAGATTATCTTCTGCAATCCCTAATTTTTTCGCAATTTTATTTATATGCAAAATATTTGCTTCGCGCGCTATTTCTATATCACTTTTAATAAAAACCACATCCCAAAAAATAATATTTATAAACTTATCATTTATTTAATACAACAAATCAAAACCGTAAAAATAAAATACAAACCTGCAAAAAATTTAGTTAGCCTCTCAAGTTTTCCTTCTGCGCTATTTTTTTTATTTTTATCCCAATAAGTTTTTCGCATGCCAGCCAAATTTCCAAGCCCTGAACTCTGTTTTTTCTGCAAAATAATAACTACTATCAACAACAAACATAAAACAATATAAACACTTTCAAGACAAATAAATAAATTACTCAAAATAAACTCCTCCAAAAAAAATAAAAAATATAAACCCCAAAAAACTAAATAAATTCACTCACCATCCATATTTTTTCAAGCATTATTATCATTATCGTCATCTAATTTTAAAACACTCATAAATGCTTTTTGCGGAATTTCCACATTTCCAACTGTCCGCATACGTTTCTTTCCTGCTTTTTGTTTTTCCAAAAGCTTTCGCTTTCTAGAAATATCGCCACCATAACATTTTGCCAAAACATCTTTTCGCATAGCACTAATATTTTCGCGTGCAATTATTTTATTTCCAATACTTGCTTGAATCGGAATTTCAAATAACTGTCTGGGAATTTCCTTTTTTAATTTCTCGGCCATTTTTCTACCACGAGCTTCTGCACTGCTTCTATGAACGATAAACGATAAAGAATCTATTAATTCATGATTAATCAAAATATCCAGCTTAACCAAATCAGATTCTTTATATCCAATTATATCATAATCAAACGAAGCATAACCTCTGCTTTTTGATTTCAAAACATCAAAAAAATCATATATTACTTCATTCAACGGCAATTCATAAATAATTCTTACACGCGATTCATCTAGATAAACCATTTCGACATAAACACCACGACGCTTTTGGCACAACTCCATAATACTCCCAATATAATCCTTTGGCAAAATTATTTCTGCTTTTATTATCGGCTCTTCTATTTTTAAAATTCTTGCCAAATCAGGCATATCACACGGATTAGATAAATCAATTACACTTCCATCAGTCAAATAAATTTTATAAATAACGCTTGGCGCAGTCAAAATTAAATCTAAATCATATTCTCGTTCTAATCTTTCCTGAATAATCTCTAAATGCAACAAACCTAAAAATCCACACCGAAAACCAAATCCAAGCGCTTGTGACGCTTCCGGCTCAAAACTTAATGACGCATCATTCAAACTTAATTTTTCGAGCGCATCTTTTAAATTATTATAATTTGCTCCATCCGACGGATAAACTCCACAATAAACCATTGGTGTAACTTTTTTATAGCCCGGCAAAGCAATTTCTGTTGGATTATAAAAATCCGTCACAGTATCTCCAATTTGTGTATCTCTAACATTTTTTATATTCGCAACAAAATATCCAACGTCGCCAGCTTCTAATTTTTCACACGGAACAAATTTTCCCGGTGAAAAATATCCAACTTCAACAACATCAAAATATTTTTGTGTCGCCATAAATTTTATCTTAGATTTATTTCTTATTTCTCCGTCAAAAACTCTTATAAAAATAATCACTCCGCGATATAAATCATAAATCGAATCAAAAACTAATGCTTTTAACGGCTTTTTATTATCACCTTTCGGCTCCGAAATTTTATTTATAATTGCCTCAAAAACCTGATCTATATTTATATTTTCTTTTGCAGAAATTAACGGTGCATCCGACGCGTCAATCCCAATTATATTTTCGATTTCATTTTTAACTTTTTCTGGCTCAGCGCTTGGTAAATCTATTTTATTTATCACAGGAATGATTTCTAAATTATTATCAAGCGCCAAATAAACATTTGCAATCGTTTGTGCTTCAACACCTTGTGCAGCATCAACAACTAAAATCGCACCTTCACACGCTGCCAAACTTCTTGAAACTTCATAGTTAAAATCAACATGACCCGGCGTATCAATTAAATTTAGAATATAATTTTCATAATTTAATCTCACAGCTTGTGCTTTAATAGTAATTCCGCGTTCGCGCTCCAAATCCATATTATCTAAGACTTGCTCATGCATTTCTCTCTGCGAGAATAATCCCGAATTTTGAATCAACTTATCTGCAAGCGTAGATTTTCCATGATCAATATGCGCTATTATACAAAAATTTCTGATTCTGTTTTGTCGCGACAAAATTTATTTCCTCCTATTTTAAATATCAATTTCGGGATTAATCTTAATTCTTTTTTTTTAAAAGTTCCATTCAACCAAACTAGTTTTACTATAGTAATAAATTGTCATCTTCTTCTGATTCTACCCCGAACGCTTTTGATTCTGTGTTTTTAAATTGTTCTGGGATTTTATAAGCTTTTTTAAGCTTTAATAAAAGTTCAAAAGGTGTTTTTGTGTTAGATTTAAGTTCCCATACCAAACACTTTTGTTTATTTTTATCCTCTTTCTGCACTTGTTGATGATAGTATTTAAATAAAGGACAATCTTGAGCTTCTTTTTCGTCATAATTATATTCATATTCTCCAATTTTACATTGTTCGCCGCTTAAGTTAACACATCCTATTTTATATGGCTTAAGTTCTTCGTTATATTTGCTATACAATTCAGGGTTTTTATTTTCTTCATAATCATTTTGCTTCCAAGAAATATATCGTGCCAATTTATAAAAAATGAATGCGATAACCAGTGCTAAGGCACAAGAAGCAACTATAATTTTCTGTGCAAGAATAGTAGAAATACCCAATATTGTAGCCAATGAAATTAACAATCCTGGAGCAAAAATACAAAAACCCCAAAAAACAATTGCTAACCCCATTAGTACATAAAAAAATATCGATGCTGCACGCTTTTTTTCAGGCGGTTTAAGGCACCGTTCCGCTATAAATTTATCGATCAAAGCACTATAAAACTCGCATTGATACTTAAAATTTTCAACCGTATATTTATACTTTTGCACTTCCAGCAGATTTGCAGCTTCATTTGCCTTCTGATTATGTTTTTTACATTTTTTTAGTTCTGCCGAAATACGCATTGCCAATGCAAAACAAATTGATCCTATGATGAGCGCAAAAATAAGAACAATACTTGTAATTTTAGTAGCGAGAACGGCAGAAATACCAAACGTTGCTGCACATGAAATCAACAATCCAGGAGCAAAAATATACAAACCTAGATAAACAACAGCAGATACCGTAAGTATATAAAAAAAGATTACTGCGGCTGTTTTTCCCCTAACATTTGTAAATTTAAGCTTATCACTATTTTTAAGCACATTAGTATTATAATCTTCAAACTGATCTTGGTATTTTGCATATATTTGACTGCATTTATCTTGATCAGTAATAGTATTCAAATATTTCTTCCACATCATTTTATTATACTTTTCACATTCTTCAATACTTTGTTCTATATTTTCATCCAAAACGACGGGTAAGAATATATCAACTATGTTTACTTTGGAATTGTTTTTAGCGTTAGTTTTTTTATACACCTTATCATTATTGTTTTGGCTTTTTTTATAAGTTACGTTTAGTGTAGAAATCTTGCCGTTAATCTCATGTTCTTTTTCAAACAACTCACTTAACGGCTTTGTTAAAATAGATCCGATCTGCTTTTTCTCCAATTTTAGAAAAGTATCAATGTCTCCGAAAAAAACAACTTTATCGTTATTCTTGATTTGCATGCTAGTAATCTTATCATTTTTATCGTGATCCAAATTTGTATTTATATCATTATTGTTATTTTCTTCCACAAAAATCACCACTCCCATATATAACTGTAAAACAAAAGGCAACGATCAATCCAATAATAATTTTAACAAATATAAAATTATTTGTCAAGAAAAAATTTATTTATCTTGCTTTTATGTATGAAATTTTTTTGCTAAAATAAAAGAATGCACTCTTAGCTCAGCGGATAGAGCGTTCGGCTCCGGACCGAAAGGTCGCAGGTTCGATTCCTGTAGAGTGCACTTTTTTTAATAATTTTTTATTACATACTCAATTAATTTTAAATAATTTTTTGTGACCGAATCGACGGACTGATTATAATTTGCAACTGCGTTTGAATTTGCACTGTCGGAAATCACACGAATCACTGCAAACGGAATATTATTTAAAAATCCAACTTGCGCTGCTGTGGCTCCTTCCATTTCAACACAATCGGCACTGAAATTATTTTTAATAAAATCCTTATCTTTCTGATCGCAAACAAATCTATCGCCCGACGCAATTCTGCCAAAATACATATTATTTTTATTATCCGTATTTTTTTCTTGCTCAGAATAAAATTTTTTCGCCAATTCTAAAATTTTTTTATCGGCATCAAAAAATTTTTTTTCTATATCCGGAATAAAACCAATCGGATGTTTAAACGCAGATAAATCAAAATCGTATTGCACCAAATCTTTTGCAATGACTAAATCACCGACTGTTAATTTATCATTTATTGCTCCGCCAACTCCAATGTTAATCAAAACATCAATATTAAATTTATCTATTAAGTGTTGTGCACATGCCGCCATATTTACTTTACCGATGCCTGATTTGACCAAAATAATTTTTTTATCGAAATCGATTTTTCCAACATAAAATTTTATTTTCGCACTTTCAATAATTTTCTCGACATCAATCATGTTTTTTAAATCAGAAATTTCTTCTTCCATCGCTGTGATAATTCCAAAACTTTTCATTATCGTCACTCCAAATTATTTTTTCTCATACACATTTTTCATAAATTCCAAAACGATTTTATACGCCTCAAAAAACCACGAAGTAAAATAATTTTTTTTGTCAAGTAGATTATTAATTTCATTCACATTTAACCATTGCAATTCACAAATTTCGTTTTTATTAAAATCAATTTCCGGCTTTTTATTAATTACATATAAATAAACAGAATCAATCTCATGTTCTTTTATTTTCCCGTAATCAGAAAAATATTTAAAAACTCCAGCGTAATATATTTTCCCAAAATTCGTATCGAAAATATTTTCTTGCTCGCTAAAATCGATTTGCAAGTTTAAATTTAATTCGTCACTAATACATCTTTTTATTGAGACTGTTATATTTTTTTCATTGCTATATGGATGCGAACAACAAGAATTACTCCATAAACCACCGGAATGATATTTATTAAAAGCTCGTTTTTGAATCAAAAATTTTTTTGTTTCAGCGTCGTAGATAAAAATTGAAAACGCTCTGTGCAAATCACCTTTTGTGTGCACCGATAATTTTTCGCCGTGTCCAATGATTTTATTTTTTTCATCGACAAGAATTAAATCTCCGATAAACATAAAATTTTTTCCTCCCAAAATAATTTTTTTGGATAATTTTAGCATGACGCTGTTGCAATTTTTTATAAAGCAAAAAAACTCGACACGTAATTTTATAGTTTAAAAACAAAAAAATAAAGTCGGAAATAAAAATATATGAGCTAAAAAATTTTAAAATAGAATTTAATAAAACAATTGACAAACGATACTTTTTGTTATAAAATATATTTGTTGAGTGGGAAAATTTATTTTGTGGCAAATAAAAAGGTGATAAGTTATGGAAAAGAAAAATGAATCTGAATTTGAGTTTAAGTTTGAGTATTGGGGATTTAAAAAAAAAGAAGAACATGAATCAGAAATTACAAGTCATGAAGAATTTATAGAAAATCATAAATGCGATATCAATCCAACTCCTGAAGTTAAAGAGCGAATGAAAGAATTTAAAGAAGATAACAAATATCATAAAATGCGTAAAGAATGTATAAAAAAATATTGCAAGACAAAGCAAGTTCCAAAAATCCAAGTACCAGACAAATATTTTTATGAATATGATGGTTACAGAGATCAACCTTCTGAGGAAGAACTTTATCCCAATGATAAAAAAATATCTTTATATGAAAATGATAGTTTTGTTGTACAGCAAATTGATAATACGTGTTATTACATGGCCTCAATACTTGGTCTTATAGATCAGGGAAGAGGAAATTATATAAAAGAAAAAATGGTTCGGGAATATAAAGGAGACAAAACAAAAGCAATTGTTCGTTTGCGTGACGAAGATGGTTTGCCTGTTGATATCGTTGTAGATAAAACTAGATTTGGTTATAACGATAGACCGCTTTGGCTTGTTATGTTATTTAAGGCCGCATGCGTAATGACGAATGCAAATAAGTTTGGGGAAAAGAATTTTACTAAATACAGTTCTGTAAAAGTAGGATATGCGCAAATGGGACACGAAAAAGAAGTAGAAATAGTAAGAGGAGTTGATTGGTATGAAATAGAAAAAAAACAAACAAACGGGAAACAAGTTTTTAACCTAAAATGTTTTAAGGCGGATAATATAGGCAATGGACTTGAACATGTAGGTTTTAAACTTCTTTTTGGGAAAAAAACTATAGACAAGAGTATGTTTTTTAAAAAATTTCCGGATTTAAAACCAAAATCATTTGCCGCAGATAAACGAGATGATAACATGACATTTTTAAAATATTTTTTAGAACGAAAAAAGTTAGTTATAGGTTCAGCTAATGGCTTAGACTATGCTAAAATTCTGAAAGATCATGTAATGTATTTTAAATCATATGACACAAATTATGTTTATGGGATTGAATCAATGGGCGGTAATTTCAAAATTCCAATTGCCAACTTTAATAAAATAAGTAGTCTCTGTGCAGCAGAATTTCCAGGTGATAAAAAAAAATCAAAAAAAGTTGAGATAGCAAACCATCAAGAGGATAAAAAAACTAATAAAAATGAAATGGAAAATAATAATTTGGTCGATGTAAACGGCGAGGTTGGCAATTCTAGAATGATAAAAAGTAAAGATAAAATAAATAGCTCCAAAAAAACAGAAACAAAAACAGAAAACATTATTGATGCTGAAGAAAATATAAAAAATAACGCAGAAAATGATAAAGAGAGTAATAATTTGGATTTAATAAACAACAAAATTAATGTTGTTGACGAACATAGGAAAGATGAAAAAATTAATATTGAGGCAAGTAACATAAAAAAAACGAACAATACTGTAAATAACGGCGAAGGGAATAATATCAATATCACTGCAAATGGTGGTTTTATGATGACAAATAGTATTGAAAATAACGAAGACAAACAATTTATCAACTGGAAATTTGTTATACCTGGAATATTATTTTTTGTTGGTGCCGTACTTACTTTTTGTTTTGATGCTTATCTATTTATTTCAATTGCTTTCTTGGTCATTGGATTGCTTTTAACCGTTTGGGGCATTAAGAAC
>CAMVHY010000056.1 GCA_947167415.1 uncultured Clostridia bacterium | reverse complement strand
AACTTAAAATATAAACGGATTTTTTATTGTGTGATAAAATTTTGTTGCTAAAAAAATAAATTTGTACAGGAGAGATTTTTTTATGACGCGAACAAGATTTGCTCCGAGTCCAACTGGATTTATGCACATCGGAAATTTACGAACGGCGCTTTATGAATATTTGATTGCGAAATCGCAAAATGGAAAATTTATTTTACGTATAGAGGACACGGATCAAAACAGATTAGTTTTAGAAGCCGAAAAAATTATTTTTGACACGTTAAAAATCACGGGCTTAAAATATGATGAAGGGCCGGATATTGGCGGAAATTTTGGGCCATATGTGCAGAGCGAACGAAAAGAAATTTATAAAAAATATGCGCTTGAGTTGATAAAAAATAATCATGCGTATTATTGTTTTTGTGATAAAGAAGAATTTAATGCCGAAGATAGATTTAGCGAGAAAAATAAATGTAATTGCAAAAATTTATCGGCAGATGAGATAAAAAAAAATCTTGAAGCGGGGAAAAATTTTGTTATAAGGCAAAATATTCCGGATGGAGAAACAAGTTTTTTTGACCAAGTTTATGGTGAGATAACGGTAAAAAATTCTGAGTTGGACGATCAAGTTTTAATAAAATCTGACGGTTTGCCGACATATAATTTTGCCAATGTGATTGATGATCATTTGATGGAAATTACACATGTAGTTCGAGGCTGTGAATATCTTTCATCGACGCCAAAATATAATTTGCTTTATAAAGCGTTTGGTTGGCAGATTCCAGAATATATTCATTTGCCATTAATTTTGGATGAGCATGGCGAAAAATTGTCGAAAAGAAAAGGTGCGGCATCGTTTGAAGATTTGATGAAAATGGGATTTTTGCCTGAGGCAATTATAAATTATATTGCGCTTTTGGGTTGGAGCCCGGATAATAATCAGGAAATTTTTAGTTTGGCTGAATTAGAAAAAAAATTTAATGTAAGGGGCTTGAGTAAATCGCCGGCAATTTTTGATTTGGCAAAATTAAAATGGATGAATGGCGAGTATATAAAAAAAATGGATAAAGATAAGTTTTATAATTTGGCGTTGGATTATTTTAAAAAAAATATTAAAAAAAGTGATTTGGATTATAAATTTATGGCAGAAGCTGCACAAACACGTGTTGAATTTATTGAGGATGCGTGGAAATTATTTGATTTTGTGGATGAGTTAAGAGATTATGATTTGGATTTGTTTTTAAATAAAAAAATGAAAGTAACGCATGAAATTAGTTATGATGTGTTAAATTGTGTTTTAGATAAATTAAAAGATATTGAGCTAAAAAATTGGTATGGCGAGAATTTAAAAAATGTTTTAATGGATTTGGCAAAAGAAAAAAATTTAAAGACGGGACAAATTTTTTGGCCGTTATTAATTGCTTTGTCGGGCAAAAAAAATACGCCTTGCGGCGCAACTGAAATTGCTGAAATGCTTGGCAAAGACGAAAGTTTGAAAAGAATAAATTTTGCGATTGAAAAGCTGAAATAAAAATTATGTTTGATAAGAAAAAATATATTTTGGTTTATAAAAAAAGCCTCTGCAAAAAAAATTGTGGAGGTTTTTTGTATGGTGATGTATATGTATATAAAAAGTTTTTGTTGAGAAAAATAAATTTTGTTAATGGGAATTTATTTTTTTTTGGATTTGGGTTTTGTTGAGTTATAAAGTTTGTGTAGTTTTTTGTTGCGATAAATTATATTTTGCTATAATAAAACAAAAATAAATTGGTGATTAGTAAATGAAATTTGTTTTAATTTTTGTGATTGCTTATTTGGTTATGCGATTAATTGTTCCACCGTTAATAAAATTAGCTGAGAGATATAATTTTTTAGATCAGCCAACGAAAAGAAAAAAACATGTAAAAGCAACTCCATTAATTGGTGGACTTGCTATGTATATTAGTTTTATAATTTGTTTTGTGATTTTTATTGGATTAAATGATATAAAACATGTTGCGATTTTAGTCGGCAGTTTTTTTGTTATTTTAATAGGCTTAATTGACGATTATTATAAGACAAAAAGTTTAGAGTTTGGTGTTATTCCGAGAGTTATATTGCAAATCTTGCCCGCGATAATTTTATATTCTGTTGGAATAAGATTTACAGGATTTATGAATCCGTTTAATAATACTTATTTTTTGTTGCCAAATTATTTGCAATTTATTTTAACAGTGCTTTGGGTTTTTGGTGTTACGACGGTCATTAATTTTTCTGATGGATTAGATGGATTGGCAGGAGGATTTTCTGTTATTTCAGCTACGACTTTATTCATTGTCGCGATTTATAAAAGTCAAACTGATTCAGCGATGATGGCAATTTTATTAATGGGGATTGCAACTGGATTTTTAAAATATAATTTTTACCCGGCAAAAATATTTATGGGAGATTCAGGAGCAACTTTTTTGGGATATATGCTTGCAGTAATTTCTTTATATGGTGCATTTAAACAAGCGACTTTAATTTCTGTTTTTATTCCGGTTTTGGCGTTAGGCGTTCCGATTTTTGATAATGTTTTTGTCGTAATAAAAAGATTTTTAAATCATAAGCCAGTTTATAAACCCGATGCGACTCAAATTCATTACAGACTTTTAAATTCTGGAATGAACACGAAACAGGTTGTGCAGTATTTATTTTTAATAAATGTTTGCTTGAGTTTGACTTCGATTATAATTTTATTATTAAAAGTATAGATTTTAATTTTTAGTATAAGATAAAAAAATAAACTTGGTACGGTTGCTTTTAATTCGATCGCACTTTTTTTTCGCCTAAAAAATTTTCACATGACAAAAAATTTATCTTGGTAAAATAAGAGTATAAAAAGAGTATAAAACTAGACAGTGTTTACACGAGAAAAAATAAAAAAGGGAATTAAAATAACATAAAGACACTTACCCAGCGTTCTCTCTGTAACGATAAATTTTACAGACAGCTCGTGCTCATTGACGGCTAAGTATATTTTCGAATTGAGTCCACTTTTGTCTTTGATATAGCCTGATTTCTGTCGCGCGCCCCAGCTACACGCTGATATGCTTTCACATAACTCGAGTTTATGATTGCTATTCAAAATTTTTATCATCTCTCAGTATCTCAAATAATTTTTTTCACATACCTTTTCATTGCCATCGAATAAATCTTTGATTAACCGAACCGTACTCAACTTACCACAATCTTGCGGTAGATCCCTCCACGGAGATCCTGTTTTAAGTATCCAAACCAACTGCATTGATAAACTTTCGATTGTCTTTGGCTATCCCTCCATGTTGTCCAGGCTGACCTGTCAGGTGCGATTTTGTTATCTTCCATTCTGCATAGCTTATATCAAATTTGTGATACATTTTTTTCACATTTCTATTTTGCTCCTTTTTTTTAATCCCCTCTATTATACTTTATTTTATAGTTTACTTATCTTTTTTCCCTTTTTTTGTGTAGATAGTATCTAGAAAATGGAAATATATTTCCCATGATTAATATGTCAAAAAAATAACATGATATATACTTTCTTTTAATTTTTTGTGATTCAATTTTATATTTTAGTACGGACAAAATTTGTGAAGATATTTAAATTACATATTGACAAATGAAAAATTTGAATTTAGAATTAGGATAAAATGAAAAATAAATTTATATGGTGGGTGCTGTTTGATGTTGAATGATGCAAGCAAAAGCGGGGAAGAAATTATAGATGCACAAAATAATGAGAACGTGGAATTAAGTTTAACTTCTTGCAGTCAAGAAGATTTTTTAAAAATTATATGCAATTACAGATCTTTGGCTGCTTATAGTGAAAAAACAATCTCAGCCTCAGTAGAGGAGTTAAATAAAAATAAAGAGAAAATAAAAAATATGGTTAATTGTATTTTGTTATTAGACAAACAAAAAATTACGGATTTGCTGCCAAAGCACGGATATTCAAATTTTGATAAACTGGATTTTTTGTTACAGCATAAAACTTATATGATTCTGTGTTTAATAGAATTTGGAATTAATCCGTTTGAAATAAAAAAATGTCTTGAATTAAATTCCAAGACTGATTTCAATTGGAATGGGTTTCTTGGAGTTATCGAAGACTATAGGGAAAAATGGTTTTATGCATTCCATGACGATGCAATGTGTATTTGCAATTCAATTGTTATAGTCGAACTTATAAATGTATTTGGAGGTTTGTTAAATCCGAAGAATAATTCCAACCAGGTCAACATTAAAACCGCAATTGATATTTTTGCGTATTATCGATTAGGCGGTTTTTTGCGTTTTATTTGGTTTTATCTAAACAAAGATATTCCAGAAACAAAAGAAACGCAAGCAATGAAACAATTTTTATTAGGTATTCCTGGTGGGGTTATATTTACAAATTTTTTTGATCCAGAAGATAAAAATGTGGTATCAGAAGATGGAAATAAAAAGGAACTTGATTTGAGTGACATGAAATATGGGCATATCGGAAACACAGATTTCCAAAGTAATTTTTGCGATTGGATAAAAAATTTAGATCAGGTTATGATTGGTGTTTTTTGTTTGATTTTAATGCGTAACATTTCTTTTACTAATGAACAAATGAATTTTATTGCTTCAAAAGTCAATAACAATTCAGTAATGACAACATTAAGACAAATAAATCAAAGTTTAGATTATAAAAATGTTGTAGACAGGTGGTATTGTAATGGAAAAGGTAATAGTAGACGTGTAGAATTTGGACCAATAACTCATGGTTTGGATTATGCATTTGTGAAAATATTTCGGGGAATTGGATATTTAGGTGCTTTACTATGGATGTTTTTGCATTTTATTCCTCGTGTTATTTTTGGTAGTGTCCCCGGTTTCATTGTTGCTTGTTGCTTGGCATTTTCTGAATTTACCTCATATGGATATGGAATATTTTTCTTTTGGTCAACTCCATTTTGGATTTCTTTTGGTGTGGTGGCCTTGATATTTACTATTTTATTCAGTATCCAGTATGTATTTTCTAATGACTTTGAGATTAGCTCATGGTATCACGATTTTCCGGATGATATGCAAGATTTTTATAACGAAAGCAAAGTTGTATATTTGTTAGAGCTTTATAACATAAAACATCCAATCAATAATGTTAAATTACCGCCACAACAAATGAATATAAATTATCCAAACAATTCAACCGTTAATCGCATAGATTTATTAAAATCAAAAGTAGAGATTTATGATAATAATAGCACCAACATCTCACAAGTATCAGGTAATAAAAACGAAATTTCTGAATCAATAAAATCAAATCCATAGACAATTTTATCACATAAAACTCAGCCCCAAATTTTTATTGGCAAAAAAATATTTTAAAAAACTTGTAGACGGTTAATTTGAATCGATTGCAAGTTTTTTTTTGTATGCTAAAATAAAAAAAATAATTTTGAAGGAGAATATTTTTATTATGATAAATATTATTTTAAAAGACGGAGCAAATTTTGAGCTTGATGAGCCGATGACTGTTTTTGACGTCGCAAAAAAAATAAATATTAATTTAGCCAAAAAAGCTTGTTGTGCATTAGTTGATGGCGAGTTAAAAGATTTGCGATTTGTAATAGAAAAAAATTGTAAGCTGGAAATTTTAAGTTTTGATAATGAATTTGGTCTTGGAACTTTAAGGCATAGTTGTGCACACGTTTTGGCGCAGGCAGTTAAAAGATTATTTCCTGAAATAAAATTAGCGATTGGGCCAAATATTAAAGACGGTTTTTATTATGATTTTGATGGGAAAATATTGCTTGAGGATTTGGCGAAAATCGAAAACGAAATGAAAAAAATAATAAAAGAAAATTATGAGATAAAACGTTTTGAGCTAGGGAAAAATGAAGCGTTAAAGTTAATGACGGAAAAAAATGAGCCATATAAAGTTGAATTGATAAATAATTTGCCGGTAGGAGCAGAAATTTCTTTTTATGAGCAAGGAGAATTTGTTGATTTGTGTGCCGGGCCACATGTTTTAAAAACTGGTGATATAAAAGCGTTTAAATTAATTTCGGTAGCCGGAGCATATTGGCATGGCGATGAAAAAAATAAAATGTTGACGCGAATTTATGGAACAGCGTTTGAAAAAAAATCGAGTTTGGATGATTATTTAAATAAATTGGAAGAGGCAAAAAAACGCGATCATAGAAAACTTGGTCGGGAACTTGAGCTGTTTGAATTATTTGATGAAGCGCCGGGAATGCCATTTTTTTTGCCGAATGGAATGATTTTAAAAAATAATTTAATAGAATACTGGCGCTATGTGCATAAAAAAAATAATTATGATGAGATATCGACGCCTATGATTTTAAATAAAAATCTGTGGATAAAATCTGGGCACTGGGCGCATTATAAAGAAAATATGTATACGACAGTGATTGATGAGCAAGATTTTGCCGTGAAACCAATGAATTGTCCGGGAAGTATTTTGGTTTATAAAAATAAATTACGGTCGTATAAAGATTTGCCATTAAGATTTGCGGAATTAGGTTTAGTGCACAGGCATGAAAAATCTGGGACGCTTCACGGTTTAATGCGAGTTAGATGTTTTACACAAGATGATGCACATATTTTTATTACGCAAGAGCAAATTAAAAGTGAAATTAAAAATATAATTGATTTGATTGATAAATTTTATTTGTTATTTGGATTTAAGTATTATATCGAGCTTTCGACGCGCCCTGATGATAGTATGGGAAGCGATGAAGATTGGGAAAAAGCGACGGAAGCACTTAAAACTGCTTTAACAGAAAAAAATTTGGATTTTAAAATAAACGAAGGCGACGGAGCATTTTATGGGCCAAAAATTGATTTTCATTTGGAAGATTCGTTGGGAAGAACTTGGCAATGCGGAACGATACAGTTGGATTTTCAGTTGCCGGAAAAATTTGAGTTGGAATATGTTGGCGCGGATAATCAAAAACATAGACCAATTATGATTCACAGAGTTGTTTTTGGCAGCATCGAAAGATTTATCGGGATTTTGGTTGAGCATTATGGTGGGAATTTTCCGATTTGGATTGCGCCGGTGCAAGTAAAAATTTTGCCGATTTCAGATAAATTTAATGATTACGCACAAAAAATTTGTAATGAGCTGAAATTAAATAATATTAGATGTGAAATTGATTTGCGGGCGGAAAAAATAAATTATAAAATTCGTGAGGCAAAATTAAAAAAGATAAAATATTTGGTTGTGATTGGCGAAAAAGAAATGAATGAAAATAATATAAGCGTAAGGCTTGCGTCGGGAAAAAATATTTTTATTGGATTAGATGAGTTTATAAAAAAAATTAATGACGAGATAAAAAATAAAAAAGATATGGACTTTGATTTGTAAAGCGAGATTATTTTTGAGTGGTGATAGTTTTATTTATGTACAAAAAAAGCGTGTGAAATCTGATTTTAATTCAGAAAATCACCGCTTTTTTTATTTTAAATTATTTTTTTGGTTCGGACCAATGATTTGATCATTTTTGTCATCTATCAAAGGTTGCTTAATTTCTTCTTTTGTTTTCTCTTGCCCAATAACCTGATTTTCATTATTGTTTTGTCCTTTATTGCCAATTGTATCGATTGGTTTTGTAGCATTACAACGATTGATCAGCCATAACACGAAAAAATATAAAACCCATATCCCCAATGCAGACCAAAAAGCTACAGCAAAAGATAATTGCCAAAACAGAACAACATTTACCGCAATAATGACTAACGCCACGGCTCCTGCCGAAGATTTTTTCTTCCATGTCCAAAAAATAATTTTAGTGTTTGTATCTGGTCCTTGTTTTAGTGCCTTTGGTTTTTCTGCCGTGATATATTCGGCATCCTTTTTTTTCTTTATTTCCAATGTTTCTAAAGCTTTCTCATACATATCATTATAAATTTTATCATCATAAAAGTCATTTTGTTTCACT
>CAMVHY010000055.1 GCA_947167415.1 uncultured Clostridia bacterium | reverse complement strand
AGAATTGACCACCGTTGGTTGTATCTTCAACAAGACAAATATTATTGATAAAGATTTCTTACATGTTGTTTGGAGCATTTACAACAATAAAGAATTTGAGCAAAAACAAGATAAAACTGGTACGGAAAACTTTGGAAAAGCAAAGAGTGTCATACTGACTAGTTTGGGTTATGAGTTTTTATATTGTCTTTATAAATTGGATATTTCTTGTGATAAATTGGGTAAATCATGGAAGGAAAGCATAACAGGACATACTAAGATTCGTTACGATTCAGGAATAATTGAACACGAATTTTATTCCTATAGAAAGTCAATACATTTTAATTTTCTTATGTGGTTGCGTGATAAAGATTATTTTGACCGCAATGACCAAGAAATAAAAAGTCCTAATGGTCAAATTAAGTTCGACAATTTTATAAAATACAGATTTGAGGATCATAACGGTAGGTATGAATTCGATAGTTACAATGATTTTAAAAATTTTATTTCGATGTCAGAATATGCTGGAGTTTCTGTAACATCGTTACTAGATCTTTTAAATAAGGGAAATCGATACTTAAATGCAGATGAATTGCTTGAATTTATTTTAAATAAAAGAATATTTTTTAACAACGGATACTATTGGGGAAATGGTGATTCCCCCGGTAGTATTAATACACAATATCTGAAGTATATTACGAATGACTATGGAAAAGGCGTTACTAGCACATTCGAAAGCCAAGAAGATAAAATAAATAAAGTAACTAAAGAGAGGAAAAAATATTGGAACTATGTTAAACAAAAACTTTTTGGTAATCCGGAAAATGGTGACCGCGGATTGATACAAATACAATATCTGGAAGATGATGTGCTTGAAAAAATTGTGTATGCTATTTTTGATCCTAAAGGCACATATGGTATTGCAACTAAAACTTATTATTTTTTGGATATTACAGTTGATCCAGATTTAGATTTACCGGAAAATATAGAATACTATATTGACGATTTAAAGAAATACAAAAAACAGTTTGTAGCTAAACCAGTAAAACGTACATCAAAGAAAAAAATCATCTCAGTAATTTTGTTATTACTTGGAATTTCTGGTTGTGTTACAGCTTTGGCATTGGATTTAACTATCACGTTTTTTATTTTTTTAGCTTTTACAATATCCTACACTTTACTAATTTTATTTTGGACGCAAATTAAAAATTGTTTTTTACCATGTTGGTCAGATTGCATAAGTGAACAATATGATGAAAATCTAACTTGTATAGATAAAAAAAATAAAAATCAATCTTTGAAATATCAGGAATTCGAATCAACAATCGGGAGGAACAATAGCAACTTACAAATATATTAAGTTGGGTATAGTTTTCATTCTAATACGTCGATTACTTCTTTTTATTTGCTTCTTTGTTGATTTCTGTTTTCTGTTTTTGTTTTCAGTTTGTTCGAAAGTTGTTTGGCTCGTACATGGGTACGAGTTTTTTGTTTTTCTTGGGAGATAAAAATATATGAGTTTTGATGAAAATAATAACGTTAAAATAAAACTAAACGAAAAAAATAGAGCTCACACTGTTTAGTGCGAGCTTTTTTATTACTAAAAACCATTTCTGTTTAAATCTACCAACTAAAAATTTAATTTTTGTTTAGTAAATCTATTGCTTTTTTAAGTTGCAAATCTTGATTTAAATCTAAACTTGAAATTAATTTGTCTTGATTTTCCGGTGCTAATCCTATCTTATAATCCGGTTCGATTCCGGTTCCATTAATACAAATTCCTGCTGGCGTATAATATTTTGCAACGGTAACTTTTACTGCGCTACCATCACTTAAATTAAATAAATTTTGAACTAAACCTTTGCCAAAACTTTTTGTTCCGACCAATTTTCCACGTTTTAAATCTTTTACTGCGCCTGCTAAAACTTCTGATGCACTGGCGCTATTTTTGTTTATTAAAATTACTAATGGCAACTTAATATAATTATCATCTGAATAAAAATATTTTTTTTCGCCGGATTTATCTTCAGTGTAAACAATACAATTTTTTGGAACCAATTCATCTGCAATTTTTACAACCACATCTAATAAGCCACCGGGATTATTTCTTAAATCTATAATCAATCCTTTTAAATTATTTTTTGCTATAGATTTATAAGCGTCTAAAAACTGTTCATGTGTATTTCTATCGAAACTTATAATTTGTAAATAGCCAATATTTTTATTAAAAACTTTATGGATCACAGTTGGAATATCTATTTTTTCGCGCATAATATTTATTTCAAAAGTTTTATTTTCTGACGGACGAAAAATTTTTGTTTTAACAGCTGTTCCAGTTTCCCCACGGAGCATATTTATAATCTCTTCATAATTACTTTTTGAAGCTTTAATATCATTGACTTCAAGCAATTTATCACCGGGTAAAATTCCTGCTTTTGCTGCCGGCATATTTTCGTATGGAGAAATAATTACCAGACAATCATCTGTTTTATCGACAGAAACAACAGCTCCGATTCCAACATAACTTCCTTCGATTTGTTGTGTAAAATCAGCAAGAGTTTTTTTGTCGATATAACAAGTATAAGGATCGCCAAGTGAATCTAAAATTCCATGATACATAGAATTTTCAGCATCTTGCTTGTCATATTTGTTTATATAGTATTTGTCCAATACGTTAAAAATTTGTGCGATTTTAAAATTTGGATTTATAAGTGCTTTAAAAGCAAAAATATCGTTACTGACAAAAATCATATTAAATATCCAAAAAGAAAATACGCCTACGATTACACCACGTAAAAAATTATTTTTTTTCAAATGATATCCGCCACCTTATTTTTAATATAAATATTTTATTGCTTGTAGCTGTTTATTATACCAAACAAAAATATAGATACTATTTTAGCAAGCGATATTTTTTTACCCGAGCAAAAAAATTCGTATTGTCTGTGTGAAATTGTTTTGGCGTTATAAAATTATTTTTTTGTAACGGAAAATAATCTGGTTGAAAAAATTTTGGTAGTGATTGATTTTATTTTGAATAAACGTAAAAAAAATCGGATAAAATAAATCTTAGGGTGTTCTAAAAAAATATCTGTGATATCATTTTTTTTGTGTCGGATTTTAAATTTTTATATTGAAAGGAAATACCAAATTGAAATTTTTAAAGCGAAGAAAAAAATTGGCTCTTATTATATTTATAATTTGTTTTTGTTGTTTAATTTTTCTTGACCGAGTTTTAGAACTAAATTTTTTTGCTGATAGCTTAGGTTTTATTTTTTTGCCTGTAGAAAAATTTTGTATTGCAACGTTTAATTGGAGCCAGAAAAAAATAATTTTTTTAAATAATATTTTTGAGATAGAGAACGAAAATATTAGATTAAAAGAAGAGGCAGAGAAAAATAATTTTGAAAGGCAGAAATATAAAATTTTGGAGCAAGAAAATCAAAAGTTAAATGCGCTTTTGGAAATGAAAAGTAAATTTAATGATTATGATTTGGTCGGAGCAAATGTAATTGCAAAAGATTCTGGCGGATGGTTTGATATTTTTTTAATAGATAAAGGTTTGAATGACGGAATAAAAAATAATATGGTTGTCTTAGCAAAAAATGGTTTAGCGGGAAAAATTATTGATTGCCAAAAAAATTTTTCTAAGGTGTTAAGTTTAATTGATGAAAAAAATTCTGTGAGTATAAAAAATTCCAGGACAGATGATTTAGGTTTCGTCAAGGGGAATTTAAAATTTAAAAATCAAGGTTTATGTTTAGTAGAATTTTTAGATGAGAATGCGGATTTAATTGAAGGCGATGAGATTGTAACTTCGCATTTAAGTGAAATTTATCCAAAGGGATTATTGGTTGGGCAAATAAAAAAAATAAATTTAGATAATAACGAGAGAGAAATTATTTTGGAGCCAGCAAGCGATTTTAAAAATATCGAGCATGTTCTAATAATCAAGCAACAGAAAAATTTGGAGGAATAATATTTGAGATGGCTTTTTAATTTAGTTTTGTTTGTATTCAGTTTTGGGTTTAATTTTGGTTTGCTTGATAAATTAGAATTGAATTATGTAAAAGCAGATTTTTTTTTGGTGATAATTATTTGTCTGGATGTGTTGCGCAATGAAACCGAAAGTATATTGTTCGGTTTTTTTTTGGGTTTGACACGAGATATTTTTTTTAGCGATAAAATCTGTTTTTATGCGGCTATCTATGCTGTGACTGGATATTTATTTTGCAAGCCGTTTAAATATTTTTATCGAGAAAATTTTTTTATCCCGATGATATTAGTTTTTTTTGCGACAATTTTTTTTGAAATAACAGGCTCTGTTTTTTATTACGGATTTAGTTTTTATAAATATCTTTTTTATGTGCTGAACAGAATCATTTTTCCAAAAGCAATTTATAACGTGGTTTTAATTTTATTTTTCTATCCGATTTTATATTACATAAACAAAAAAGTTGAAACCTTTGAAAATAAATTTATCAAACGATAATAAAGTTCATAAAAAAAACGACTAACATGTTTTGTGTCAATCATTTTTTATTTAATTTATTTCAATAAAAAATTTTCTCCAAACACAGAATCATATTGCAAATTAAAATACATATTCTCTAAATTTCTATCTGGCATCGCGTCAAATTTTTTCCCATTCTTATCAATACATAAATTTTCTTTCAGCGCACAAATTTTTTTATAAATCACATTCATAAATTTAAACTCTAATGGCTTCTCAAAATCTAAATAATCCAAAATATAATTGCTTAAAAAATACGGACTAATATCACCCAAATTTATATTTTTGTTATCAAAATTATTCCAAATCAAATACGGCGTCGTATACATTTTATAAAAATCTTTGGCCTTCCATTTAGAGTTATCTTTGTCAGAAATATATTTTATGTCATAAAAAAATTCATAGCCTGAATTATTTAAAATTGGTAAATGATCTCCGAAAAATATAACAATGCTTGGCTCGGCAAAATTTTTTAGATAATCAGTTAATCTTTTTAATTCTCGATCGGCATCGTTTATTCCATGCAAATAAGATTCCAACGATTCGATTTGTTTTTGATTTAAAAAATCGCTTTGAGCTTTTATTTTATCCGGCTCCTGAAATTTATTTTTTTCAAACGGATAATGATTTTCCATTGTGATTCCGTACAAAAAAATTGGCTTATCTTTTTTTTCAAGAATTTTAATTATCTGGTCCGTAAAATATTTATCCGAAATAAAACATCCTGCTAATTCAGCATCTTTCATATTTTCAGCACAAATAAATTTATCAAAACCAAGTATTTTATAAACCTCTTTTCTGTTAAAAAAATTTCCGTCATAAGTATGCAAGCCAATTGTTTCATAGCCATTATTTTTAAAAATTTTTGGGATGGTCTCTAAATTTTCATTAGCAAAATATTTTTTATAATCCTCATAAGGAATTGCCCCAGGCTCAAAAAAATACATCGTGTTACAAGTATTAAATTCATATTCAACATTACAAGTTGATCCGCCAAAAGATGGTGTAATTAAATTTCCAAAAATACTTTCGCCAGATAGATTTTTAAAATTCGGAATCGGCTCTTCAGAAAAATTAATATTACTCCAACGTGTTGGATCGGCAAAAGCTTCGCTCATGATTATTATCATATTGGGTTTTATATTTTTTTTGATTTTGTTTTTGACAAAAATATTTTGCGGATATTCTTGATTTATCTTGTCGGCAATTTTTTTTATCGTGTCACGATTATAATTCGCCGGCCTTAAATTATTTTTTTGCGCAGACATTGTATAAAATCCCATAATTGCTCCGTACTTATCATAAATTTGATTCGAAGTAAATTTAATTCTTGTATCTAAACCAAACAGTGGCATGATATTTGTTCTCGAAAATGAACTGCGAAACATAAATAAAAAAATAAGTATGCTTGAAAAAAACATTTTTATACGCGATTTAAATTTAAATTTCATCTTGCTTTTCTTGTAACAAAGAAATAACGTACAAACCAAAAAGAATATTATCGTTGGCACAACAATTATTCTGTGATGAAATTTTAATCTGGCAAAACTATTTATGCTTTGAAAACTTTTAAAGAAATTTAAATCCGATGGAACAAAAACCCAGCCTGTAATTTCCCGGCGATAAAAATTTATGAGATAAAAAAGATACAAAACTAAACTTAAAACAAAGCTGCTAAAAAATAAATTGCCAGTCAACGAAAAAATTATTGCCAAAAGAAAAAAAATTGCAAGACAACACAAAAAAACAAAATTGGGCTGAGTAAAAATTTTTAAATATGCATCAATAATATTTTTTGTGTTTAAAATTTCTAGCGTCAAAAATAATCCAACCACAAAAAGAAGCAAACCCAAACCAAAAAATATTTTTTTATGTTTCATAAACACGTCAAATGATTTTTTTGATTTCAAGATAAAAAACACCCTTATGTCAAATTAATTTATTAGTTTATAAAATTTGAACCTGCGCATTATAACATTTTTAAAAAATTATTTTTTACATGTGCTATCATAAAACTCGGAGTTGATAAAAATGAAGAATAATCTTGAAAAAATAGTAGCGCTGTCAAAAAATCGCGGTTTTATTTTTCCCGGTTCAGAAATTTATGGAGGTCTGGCAAATACTTGGGATTACGGTCCGCTTGGAATTGAATTAAAAAATAATATAAAAAAAGCCTGGTGGAAAAAATTTATCCAGGAGCAAATTTTTAATTTTGGAATTGACAGTTCGATTTTATTAAATCCTGAAGTTTGGAACGCATCAGGACATTTAAATAATTTTTCGGATCCATTAATAGATTGCAAAAATTGTAAATCAAGATTTCGTGCTGATCATTTGATCGAGAATTTTTTAAAAGAAAAAAATATAAAAGAAAATATTAATGGCTGGGATAACAAAAAATTATTTGATTTTGTTTGCGAGAATAATATTAAATGTCCGGAATGTGGCGCAAATAATTTTACGGAAATAAGAAATTTTAATCTCATGTTTAAAACTTTTATGGGCGTTACTGATGAAAATAAAATTATTTATTTGCGACCGGAAACTGCTCAAGGGATTTTTATAAATTTTAATAATGTTTTGAGAACGACGAGAAAAAAATTGCCGTTCGGAATCGGACAAATTGGAAAATCTTTTCGCAATGAGATAACACCAGGAAATTTTATTTTTAGAACGCGTGAATTTGAACAAATGGAACTTGAATTTTTTTGTGAGGCACAAGAAAGTAAAAAATGGTTTGATTATTGGAGAGAGTTTTGTTTTAAATGGCTTGTGAAGTTAAATTTGTCGGAAAAAAATTTGAAAATACGCGATCATGAAAAAGAAGAATTGTCGCATTACAGCAATGCAACGAGCGATATAGAATATTTTTTCCCGTTTGGATGGGGAGAACTTTGGGGGATTGCTGATCGTGGAAATTTTGACTTGTCGCAACATGAACAATTTTCGCACCAAGAAATAAAATATTTTGATGCGCAGACAAATCAAAAGTTTACTCCGAATTGCGTGGAACCATCAGTTGGAGTCGATCGTTTAACTTTGGCATTTTTATGTGATGCTTATCATGAAGAAAAATTAGAAAATGATTCGCGTGTTGTTTTAAAATTGCATCCAGTTTTAGCACCAATTAAAATTGCTGTTTTGCCTTTATCAAAAAAATTAAGTCCAGAAGCAATAAAAGTTTATAATTTGTTGAGCAAATATTTTTTCTGTGATTTTGATGATACGGGATCAATTGGAAAACGTTACAGAAGACAAGATGAAATCGGTACGCCATTTTGTTTGACATATGATTTTGATTCGCAAAGCGATAATTCTGTTACGATTCGTGATCGTGATTCAATGCAACAACAAAGGATAAAAATAGATGATTTAGTTGGTGTTTTAAAGGATAAATTTTTGTATTAAAATTGGTTATATAACTTGAAT
>CAMVHY010000054.1 GCA_947167415.1 uncultured Clostridia bacterium | reverse complement strand
TGCTTTAAACATATTATCGAGAAAAAATAATTTCCTTGCTTTTAAGCGTTGGCGCAGTGTTGCCACCCGATACGCTAAAACACTCGATGCTTTCATCGCTCCTATTTATCTCCGTTGTATCTTTATGTATTTGTAGTTCTTTTAAATTTTTTTCATGTAGACACTATCTGACTTTTTATATTGTGTTTTTGTCAGCTTCATTTTTATATTTTATTTTTTTCTTCTTTAGTCAACTTATTTTCGTTTTATGAGGATGATACCTAATTAACAAAGTAGAAGTTTTGTTTTTGGATATGTCAAAAAATAATAAAAAACATTTTTTGATTAACATAAATGTTGTTCACTTGAATAAAGATTCGATATCAGACTTTTTTGTGCAAAAAAATACGCGGTTTAAGTTGCCGGTGTTTTTTTGTACGTATTTTTTTTAACAGCTTTGAAGCGATAATAATTTTAAACAAGCGAAAAAAAATAAGAAATTAATTTGAATTTTGGGATATAAAATTAAACAGCTATAAGAATATGAATAAAGTTCATAAAAAAGTTTAAATTACCCCTTGACAAATAAAAAAATTTGATTTAAAATTTATAAATAAAGTAGTAGGTGAAACTGCTTTTTTATTGATAGAACTTTTTTTATGGAGAGGGATTAAAAATGAGTGAAGATATTTATGTGGTAGCAAAAATGCCGAATGGAAAAGATTACACAATAACAATACATCACAATGCTAGTGTACAAGATGCATTAGAAAAATTAATAACAGATACATCAATAACACTTAATGAAGATGTAGACAAAAGTTTATTTTTGTTACATAAATTAAATCCAAGTACGCAGTTGGATACACATCAGCTAATCGAGCCTACAGATTTTGCTAAAACTACAATACAAGATTTAATTCAAAAAAGTGAATCAACTGTGGAACTAAAATTTAAAGTTCCTGATACAAGTACTAATCTTTATTGTGGTATGGATAAAAATCAAATTAACCTACAAGATATTATGGTGCCGAAATTGCCAAACTTTACTGAGTTTGAAAAAATAACAGATAATGTTAGCCTTTTAAAGTTTTGTCAGAAAAAAAATAAACAGAAAATAAAAAGTTATGCGGATTACAATAAAGCTCAAAAAATTGCTTTTTGGCGCACAATCATAGACAATATTTTAGATAAGGGAACAAAGTTATCGCTCGAGACCGTTTTTGAGTTTCACATTTTTGTTTGTGGAAATAAAAGGATTGAGGTAGAGGATTTTGAGGGTGAACTATCTGGTAAATGGTATCCAGAGATTTTTTTATGCTCTGAATATCTAGATGTACAAGGATATAAAAAAAAAGATAAAAAAGATGAAATCGAAAGCATGAAACCAATATTTGACTTCATAAATCAGCATAGAAAAAAATACGAAGATAGAGATAATACGCTAAATTATATTAATTTGATAGACTTTTTCTGTAACATGTGTGATGAGAAATTTACATGGCAAGATATTCTTGATTTGAAGTTAATTAACCTTGAAAATGCAGATGATTTTAAGAAATTAGGTTCTGATGGTTTGGATTCGATAATTAACATTTTGGATTATTGCTTATCCAAAAATTCAAATGACCAAAAAGCTATCACAGCCATAAAAAATATTTTTGCTAATGTACCAAATAGTGTTGCAACAATTGACCAAATAGTTCAGTTGCTAAATCTGTGTGAAAAAAATAAGATTGATCTCAAAATGGATGAAAATATGGTTACAAAGTTGTTTAAGGAAATAGAGAACGAGAAATGCTTAACTAATGACAATTTATTATTAATTTGTAGTTTTTGTAAAGACAATTCTATTCCGGAAGACATTATGAAAAATATGATGGACAGATGTCCGTCTGATGATTTATTAACACCGACTTTTATTAGGTATGTCAAAAGCAAAACAAAATTTAATATTGGATCCAATTTTCATTTGAGACACAGCCTGGCCGTATATAATATTGTTACTGTTTTTCGTTGTTACAAGCTCAATAAAGGCAAAAAGATGAATTATAACAAAGGTGATTTTATCGGACTTTTTAGTTTTATAGACAGAGATAGTATATGTAGTCGCGATAAAATCGCGCTTTATCGGTTCTATAGAAAAAATAAAAATTTTGGAGATATAGGAAGTTTTGCAAAAGACATTCTTAATGCCAAAAACACTCTTGATGAATCTGAAAATGAAATAAATCAGAATAACAAATTGACGTTAGCGGAATTACATGTGATTTTTTTCTCAGATTTTAGTTTTAATAATCAAAACTACAATATAAGTGATCAACAATTTAAAAACATGATTCCCGATGAAATTGATTTTGGTTATTTAAAATTTTTACTTTTATTTTATTCCGAACGAAACAAACTGACGAATGAAAATATTATTTTTTGCTTTGAAAAATATAAAATCGATATTGATAAAAGTTTAGATAATATACTCAGCTATTTAAATATCAATTACGTTAAAATCCCTGATAAAAATAGAAATGATTTGGTTTGCGAACTATTTGATGTTTACATTAAAAATAGGAACATTCAACCTAACTCAGATGATTTTAATAAAGCCGAAGAAGCTAAAAATAAGTACTTAATGAAAGAATGTTTAAAAACAACTACTACCGAAAAAGAGAATCAACAAACTATAATCGACTTCAATAAAAATAAAGTAAGCAACAATGAAATAGAATATGGAAATGCTTGTAACCAAAGTAATTTATCAAAGAAAATCGACAATGGAATAAAAAATAATAATAGCCAAAACGAATCTGATTCTAAATCATCAAATGCAGATGATTCGTCTTCAATGACTACTTTAAAAATCATTGGTCATATTTTTACGTTTGGAATTTTTATTTGGGGTCCATTTTTGTTTAACGCAATATTTGGCGGTTGTTGTTCATGTATTAAAACATATGATGAAAGTGAAGGTAACAGCTTGATTGATTCTACTGAAAAAAATAATCATTCTGAGGGAAGAGGCAAAGACGAAAATCGCGGCATAAAAGGCCATGATTATATCTAATTTAAAATTTTTTGTCTTTTAATTTTATTTTGGAGAATATATGTGTTATAAACAGTATCTCGTGCGAAAAAGTAAAAAAATATTTTATAGGGAGCAATTAAGAATGAAAAAAAGAGTTTTAATCTTGTTAGCAATAATTGTTTTTGTGGTGGTTTGCTTTTATGGATTTAAAAATTTTAAATCACAAAATAATATTTCTCAGCCCCAACAAAAAAAAAATCAAATTATAGATTCGCCTGAAAATATTAATCCGGAAAAAGAAAAATATATTCCGTCAGGATATTATTATGGAATAGATGAACCTGAAAATATTTTAGAAATAACTCCGAATGAAATGGAAGAAAATAATTTTGATATAAATATTTCGATTTTAAGATTGGCGTCGATGGACGGAACAGGAATAATGCAAGAAGATAATTCGATTCAAACAAATTTGATAGATCCAAGTGAGAATAATTTGAAAGCAGAAATTATTTATGATGAAGAAACTCACAGATTAAAATTTAAAGTTTCTGAATCGAAATGGGGTCTTTTAAATAATGGAACAGAATTTATTTTTGACGCAAGAAATTATCCCGTTGACACACAAACTATATATGAATTGTTTGAAAGTTTTACAGGATATTCTGGAACAGCGGGGGCAATGCTAAAAAACGCAAAAAATGCTTTTGATCTTATTGATTTTATTTATAAAACAAGATTTTATGATTTAAACGACGATGATCTGAAAAACATTTTTTCGGATGCATATAAACAATTAAGTGCAGAACAAAAATCTGAACTAGATAATAATTTTGATGATGTCATAAGACCATTGGCGGAAAATGTTTTTGTAGATCGTTCAACTGTACAAAAAGATTTTTATAATGCAGGATTATATGACGAGTTGAATTTTTATATAAATTATAATCAAAGATTTAATATTAGTCTTGGCCTCGAAAAGTTTATTAATATTTATTACGCGGTATTTAATGGACAAAATAAAAAATAAAAATAAAAGCTCACGGCAAATAAAAAAACGACTTCGAATAAACGAGGCCGTTTTTTTTGTATAAAAAATTTGTGATGAAAATAAAATTATTTTACACAAGCAAAATATTCTTGCACAGAATTTGCGATTGCCTGTGAGATTTTATTTTGTTCTTCTGGATTTATTAATTTTTCATAATCATTTGGATTTGACAAAAAGCTTATCTCAACTAAAATTGCCGGACAATTTGTTATTCGTGTTAATGCCAGATTGCTTATTTGATGCTCACGAACAAAATCAAGTTTTTCAGAAAGGGCTCGACTAATAAATTCTGGTGCATTATTTGTATTAAACGTATGATAAACAACTAACCCTGAAGCCGCGAGATAATCTTTTGTTTCCAAGCGAGAATTTCCATGAATTGAAATTGAAAAATCCGGTTTGTTTTCTTTTATCTTTTTTACGCGATCCGCTAACGGCACAAAAATATCTTCCGTTCTATTCATAATAACTTCTGCGCCAAGATTTTTCAAATGTTCCGCTAATTTATTGACAATCATCAAATTTATATCTTTTTCATTTAAATATTTTGTTCCAGCTGGTCCTAAAGTTCCAAAATCATTTCCGCCATGTCCCGCATCAACAACAATTTTTACTCCATCTAAATTTTTTTCATACGGATATATTTCCGGCCAAAGTTGCAATCTCAATATTAAATTATTATTTTCGAATTTAACTTCATATCCATTTGTTTTTATATTCTCATTCAAATCAATTTTAAAATCAACTGATTTTTTTTCGCCATCATATATATAATCCATTTTTTCTATCAAAAAATTATTTTCCAAATCAAAATCAAAATTTTCATCCAAACTCGAATCAAACATTATAACTTCTATTTCATTCCCATTTTGATTTACTTGATACAAACTATTTCGATCCATAACAAATTTTATTTCTGGCGAATTCAAATCAAAATCTATGCCATAAATTTTATTTTCTTCTAATTCATTATCAAAAATATCAACAGACTCTTTGTAAATAAATGTTTTGTCTGAAATAAAATAATATTCATCTGTTTCTCCCAAAATATTTACTAAAGTTCCTTTTACTAACGGCTCCAGTAAATCATCATTCGCTTCATCAGGTCGACTTCGATGCGAAATATTATCTCGTGTAACAACACCTGATTTTTTTGTTTCAAACAATTTTATTTCATCTTTTGGTTTTGTGGAATTTGATTCTGCCGTTTTTTTTATTACGCAAATCTGTTTTTCATGCTCTCCATTTTTTAAAGCAAATATATTCTCTCCGTCATTTAATTTTTCATACGAAGCAAAAAATCCGTGTTCAGTATATTTTATTTCTTTGTCATTTACATACAACGGATAATCATAATCACAAGCGCCAAATAAACTTATATTTTCTCCATAAGTTTGAAAATTATTTGTCGGACGTGTAATTATAATATCTTTTGGATTTTCATATTCGGGGCAAAAATTATCAGCAGCCAAAATAAAACTTGTGTTGGCGAAAAAAATTACACAAATCATCACCATAGAAAAAAATTTTTTTATCATAAAAAAAAAATCACTCCGATTAAATTTTTTTGCTTTATAAAAATAAAGCTTAGTTTTTATTATAAAATACAAATTTAAAATTAATAATAGGTGGTGAAAAGTATTGTTAAATAAATTTTTGGATACGATTAATAAATATAAAATGCTTGATGCAAAGAAAAAAAATATAATCATAATTGGAGTATCAGGTGGTGCAGATTCCATTTGTTTGCTTGATTTATTTTTAAAGATAAAAAAAAAGTTTGATTTAAAAATAATAGTTGCACATTTAAATCATAATTTACGTGGCGAAGAATCTAATCGTGATGAAAATTTTGTAAAAGATATATGTGCGTGTCAAAACGAAGAAATTATTTTCGAACATAAAAAAATTTGTGTTAAAAATTTTGCCCAAGAAAAAAAAATAAATATTGAAGAAGCAGGAAGATTATGTCGATATAAATTTTTTTGGGATTTATATAAAAAATATAGTGCAAATAAAATTGCTACGGCACATAATAAAAATGATAATGTCGAAACGGTTTTGATGAATTTGATTCGTGGTTGTGGTTCAGATGGTTTTTCTGGAATAAAACCAATTCAAAATAAAGTTATTAGGCCGTTGATAAATATTTCTCGCGATGAAATAGAAATTTATTGTCAAAAAAATAATTTAGATTTTGTGACGGATAGTTCGAATCTAAATTGTTTTTACACGCGAAATAAAATCAGAAACAAAATTATGCCTGTCTTAAAAGAAATTAATCCTAATTTTCTTGATACAATTGTCAGGAGCATCAAAATTATCGACATGGAAAATAATTATTTAGAGCAAGAAGCAAAAAAAATAATAGATAGCTTTGATTATGGTGAAAAAAACTTTTTTTTGGATTTGAAAAAAATAAATGATTTGCCTGATGTTTTGCAAAACAAAGTCGTTTATGTCATGATTAAAAAAATTTTGGGAGATGGTTTTTGTTACAAAAATATAAATGCAGTGCTGGGATTAATAAAAAAAAATAACGGTAAAAAAGTTTTTATTGGGAAAAATATTATTGCTGAAAAATCATTTGATAAGATTATTTTTTATAATTTGGATGAAAGCGAAAAAAATAAAAATGCGTTCGAGTACAAAATAAAACTGGATGAAATAATTTTTGTCAATCAAATAAAAAAATATATTTTGGTGAGTGAAAAAAAATTTTTTGACGTAAAAAAAATTTTTAGCGAGAAAATTGTTTTATTTACAAAAGAATTTTATTGTGATAACGTGGAAAAGCTGATAATAAGAAATTATCGGACCAGAGATAGAATTTTTTTTGAAGGGTTTGGGCATAAAGAACTTAAAAAAATTTTTTCTGAGAAGAAAATTGTAAGCAGAGAGCGGCATAATATTCCGGTGCTTGCAATTGACAGTGATGTCGTTTGGATTATGAATAAAGATATTGATATAATTTCGAACGGCATTGGACTGTATAAAAAAAAATATTTTATTTATATTTTGGGGGATATGTAAAAATGAAAGATATCAGAAGTGAATTAAAGGTTTTATTGGATGCGGAGAAAGTTCAAAATAGGATTGCTGAATTAGCAGTTGAAATTTCGAATGATTTTAAAAATAAGCCTGTAAAAATAATATGTGTTTTAAGAGGAGGAATCTTTTTTACTGTTGATTTGACAAAAAAATTAGATTTGATATTTGATATGGATTTTGTCGAGATATCAAGTTATGGAAATGATCAAGAAAGTTCAGGTAATATCGTTGTAAAAAAAGATTTAACAGATACGGAAAATTTAAATGAGAAGCATTTAATTATATTGGAGGATATAATAGATACTGGTAAATCTTTAAAATTTTTGACGGAGTATTTAAAAAAGTTTAATCCGTTAAGTGTTTCGAGTTGTGTTTTGTTAGATAAAAAATCAAGGCGTACTGAAAATATTGCTGCTAATTATGTAGGTTTTGTTATTCCAGATAAATTTATTATCGGATACGGTCTTGATTACTGTAATTATTTTAGAAACGTGGATTATATCGGTTATCTTGAGAATTAATAATTTGTTTGCCGGGAGGATTTTACTTTGCGAAAAAACAGATATATAAAAGTTTTGTCCGCTTATTTGAGTGTGTTTATATTAATAGTGATTGCTTTTTTTGTTTTTAATGTGTTTTTCTCGAGCGATAAAAAAGTTGAGCCATTAACTTATAGTGATTTAATACAAGCAATGGATTCTGGCATGATAGAAAGTCTTGAAATTAATCGTGATCTTGATGTCAGTGACAGCGGTGTAGTGAAATTTAAATTAAACGATAGATATAAAATGAGTGGCAGAAATTATGATTTAGATTATGGTATTTTGCAAATTCCGAGCATGTCGAGTTTTATGAAGATAGCAAACCAAGATTCGGTTATCTGGGGTTTTAAAATAAAGACTAATTTTATTCCCAAAAC
>CAMVHY010000053.1 GCA_947167415.1 uncultured Clostridia bacterium | reverse complement strand
GTGAAGTCGTAACAAGGTAGCCGTATCGGAAGGTGCGGCTGGATCACCTCCTTTTTAGGGAGTTTTGCAGAATGATAATTATTCGGTTTTGAGTTTTCTCTTGTGGGATACTCTAGAGATTATGAAATTTATGTATTTTACCTGGTGATGATGCGCTTATGGGAAACACCTGTATCCATATCGAACACAGAAGTGAAGGCGTAAGCGGCCGAAGGTAGTAGACGGGAGACTGTCTGTGAGAATAGGTGGTTGCCAGGTATTTTTGTTTGGGCTTATAGCTCAGCCGGTTAGAGCGCACGCCTGATAAGCGTGAGGTCGGTGGTTCGAGTCCACTTAAGCCCATGGGGGCGTAGCTCAGTTGGGAGAGCATCTGCCTTGCAAGCAGAGGGTCGCGAGTTCGAATCTCGCCGTCTCCAGTTGGTTTTAAGCTCTTAATCGGAATTTATTTTGAAGACTGATACTTCGTATGTTGTTTTATTTAAAGTTTCACCTGTTATTATTTTTTTTTGATATTCACGGCTTTGTATTCGGCCGTGAATTTTTATTTTGTCGGAAATAGTAAATTTTAATGCTCGTCTCGCGTTTTTTCCCCATGAAATACATGGAATATAATCTAGTTTATTATCGGAACGTTTTATTTTTAATAAAATGTCGCTAATTTCTCGACCGAATGGAGTTTTTCTGTACGTTGGATTTTTACATAGGTGGCCGGTTAAAAAAACTTGATTAAGATTATTTTGTTGATATTGAAAAATATTTTGCGCGTATATGACTAGAATTAGCTTTGTATTGTTTAGTTTAAAATTTAATTCGGAATTATTATAAGTTCTAATTTCGCCTTTTATATTTATAAATTGATTTTCTTGTAATAAATTAAAGTCGCAAATTTTTTTAGGGATGATAACTGGTAATGTGTCATAAGTTTCACTTAATCGTTTTGTTTTTATATAAAACATGTAAAAAATTTCTTTATTGAGTTTATAGTTTTTGATTTGTATATTTATCACTTGACCACTAATATTAATAAGATTGTTTTTCTGCATAAAAAAAACTCACCTTTGATTTAAATTTATATATTTTTATTCATGGTGAGTTTTGTTTATAACTTATTTGTTATGAAATAAATTTTTTTATTGTGATGGTATAAATATTAATTTTGATATGAAAAATAGGTTTGTGATTTATTAATATTTGATTTGGAGAATAGCATGAATTTATTTGGTTTGTTTATTATATTTTTTAAAACAAGTTTATTAAGTTTTGGTGGCGGTTATGCCATGATTGCGATGCTATTTGATGAACTTGTAAAAAATAAATTTGTTTTGGAAAAAGATTTTTTAAATATAATTTCGATAGCACAAGTTACACCTGGACCGATCGCGACTAATATTTCTGTTTTTGTTGGATATAAAAAATATAAATTGATTGGTGCTTTAATAAGTTTATTTGGAGTTTGTTTGCCATCGTTTTTGATTGCGATTATTTTTTTGACTGCGATTAATAAATTAAGTAAGTCAAATAAATTTGTTTTTATAAAAGATATTATTTATGGACTAAAAGCTGTGTCTGCGAGTTTAATTTTTATTACGTTTATAAAGATGTTTGATAAATCTTGTGTGCACGAGTTTAATAATAATATTTTTTATCTTGCAAATTGGTTTGATATAAAAAAATTTTTTTTGTTTTTATTTGCTTTTGTGATTTTATATAAGTTCAGGAAATTAAATATTTTATTTGTGATTTTGTTTTTTGGTTGCGCAGGGATTATTTTTTTATAAGTGATTTTATTTTTTAAAGGAGAATTAAATTTGATAGATGTTGCATTACTTGGAACAGGTGGAATGGTTCCGTTGCCAAATAGATTTTTGACAGCGTTATATTGTAGGATAAAAGGCAGATATATATTAATTGATTGCGGAGAAGGAACACAAATTGCTTTAAATATTTTAGGCTGGGGAATAAAAAATCTTGATGTGATTTGTTTTACACATTTTCATGCAGATCATATTTCCGGATTACCAGGTTTATTATTAACTTTAGGAAATTCAGGACGAACGGAAAAACTTTATATAATTGGTCCAAATGGTATAAAAAAAATAATCAGGAGTTTGTGCGTGATTGCACCAGAAATTCCGTTTGAAATAAAAATTTTTGAACAGGATGATTTAAAACAGAATTTTTTTAAGCTTGAAAATCAGGATTTTATTATAAATTTTTTACCTGTTGAGCATAGTATTGATTGTTTGGCTTATAATATTTTTTTGCCGCGTCGGGGGAAATTTAATTTAAAAAAAGCAACTGATTTGAAAATACCGAAAAAATTATGGTCTGTATTGCAAAGCGGGAAAAAAGTTTTACATAATGGGCGAATTTTTTTGCCAAAAGATGTCTTAGGAGAAGACAGACCTGGAATAAAAATTTCTTATTGTACGGATACAAGACCAATTAATGATTTAATAAATTTTGTTTTTGATTCTGATTTATTTATTTGTGAAGGCATATATGGCGATGAAAACAAAAAATATAAAGCAATCTCAAAAAAACATATGATTTTTAGTGAGGCGGCCGATTTGGCAAAAAAATCAAATTCAAAAGAATTATGGCTCACACATTTTAGTCCTGCAATGCCCGATCCAAAAAATTATTTAGATCACGCCAAAAATATTTTTGAAAATACAGTGATTCCGCACGACGGTATGTATAAAAAATTTATTTTCAGAACGTAAAATTAGTTTTATTAAACAGTCGTTTTATCGACTGTTTTTTGTTTGTTAATTTAATCTTTTTCTTATCTGATAGCTTTTTATAAATACCTAAATATGAATTTCGTGCGTAAAAATGTTGCTTTAATGATTATCTTTTTACGCATCTGACATATTACGAGTAAATTTTTAATCTTAGAGCTATATAATTTTGTTAAGCCAAATTATTTTTTACCAAAAACAAGGAAATTGCAATTTTATGTCGAAATATTAGTAATGCAATTTGTTTTTGTTGATATTATGATTTTTTTGTTGTTGGGATTTTTTGCCAATTAATAAAAAAAATAATTTGGCAAAAAAAATAAAAGGTGTGAGGTAGATGCCATTATGGATGGTTTTTTGATTGGCACAATTTCATTTTTGTTAGGGGTGATAATTGATCAAGCGATAACAAGATGTTGCGTAAGAAGTACAAGAAATAATATAAATCATAGAAATTCATCGGATAGTAGTGAAGAAGAAACACGCGAAAATATTAAAAATAGTATTACTGAAGTTAAACAAGAAATAAAACAAGATAAACAAAAAAACGAAACTGAGGAAGATGAACACACGAAAAGCATGAAAGTATATGACAAAATACGTCAGGATTTAAAAATGGCGGAGGAAAAAATGGATAAAGCGTTAAAAACGAATAAAGTATTAAAAGCGAACGAAGCATCAAAATCAGAAGTTTTAATTTCTAATGAAACAAATGAGTTTTAGTTGAATTAAATTTATTAAATGTTTTTTTAGGGGGAGATTATATGGGTATTTTGTCTAGCAAGAATAGCAAGCCAAAAAAAGAAACAGATGAATCACAAAATAAAAAAAGTAGTTTGGAAACGCAAATTGAAAATCTTGAAGAACGGTTAAAAAAACAAAATGAGGAAATAAAGAAAAACAAACAAAAGATAGAAACTAATAGTTTGCTTATTGGTAAACAGAATGAGGATATTAATCAAATTAAAAAAACTGTGCAAGAGGATCATCAAAAAATTAACGAACAAGAAGATATATTAAAACAGTTGACTAGATTATCTATAAAATCGGAAAAAAGATTGGAAGTAGCAGAAGACAATTTAAAAGAAACAAGAAAAACTTTGAATAACAGCATGGATATGCTTGATATACACAAAAAAATGCTGTTTCAAGTGGAAGATAAATTACAAACTCCATTGAATAACCGTAAAAAACAAACTGAAAATTTTAATTTAGAAACCAAAGCTGAAAATGCAAACCAAGATGCACCAATACCTGCCATGATTTCGGCTAATAGTTTGTCTGATAAAAGCAATGAGTTTTAAAATATCATTGCAAATAAATTAATAAATTAGTTTCCCAACAACTAAAAAAAGAATCTTTTTCAAGGTTCTTTTTTGACGTTAATTAAATAAATTTAATTTAAAAGAATCGACAAACAGAAAAATTTAAATATGAAAACACTGATATTATTTATTTTATTAATAGACTGGTTCATAAATCATATTTTGGCTCCGCAAATTAATTTGCTCAAGATACATTACCATAAACATAATCAAAATAAAGTGCTTGTCATAATTGCTAAATAAAAAACATAAGAATAAATCGGGTGAAAAAAATGCGTGAGAATCTGGAACTTTATTTTCCGAGTGAAATAAAATCTCTGTTCCAAAAATTTATTTCGGACGATTTTTTTCATGACATCCAAGAAATTCGAATGCGTGTAAATAATCCGATTATAATTAAAAATCAAAATCAAAATTTTACTTTCGCGTCTAATTCTTTAACCAAAAATATTTTTTTGGGCATAAAAATAACAAAAAAAAATATCAACCAAACACTTGAGTTGCTCACAAATTATTCTCCTTATGCGTTTCAAAATCAAATTCAAAACGGTTTTATTACAATTCAAAATGGTCATCGCGTTGGTTTAGCCGGCGAAATAATTATGCAAGATAATAAAATAAAAACGATTAGAAATATCAGCTCGATAAATTTTCGTATCGCGCATGAGATAAAAGATTGTGCCAAAAATTTTATAAAATATATTTCAAATCCGCCGGAAAATATAATAATAATCGGACCGCCCGGTTCAGGGAAAACAACTTTTTTGCGCGATTTAACAAGAATTTTAAGTCGCGATTATAAAATTTCGGTTGTAGATGAACGTTCGGAAATTGGCGCATGTTATCTTGGCGTTCCACAAAATGATTTAGGAACGCAAACAGATATTTTAGATAAATGTCCAAAAAATTTGGGAATGAATATGCTTTTAAAAACTATGTCTCCTGAAATTATTATTCTGGACGAAATTAGCGAGCCGGCTGAAGTAAATTCTATTATTAATATTATAAATTCGGGTGTGAAAATAATTTTTAGTTTGCATGCCAAAAATCTTGACGATATTAGAAATCGCGATCTGACCAAAAATTTGCTTGCGAAAAAATTAATCGATAAATATTTTTTTCTAAATCCCGATAATAAAATTCAGGCTATTTATAATAAAAATCTTGAAAAGATATTTTGACATGATTTTAAAAATTCTCGGCTCAGTTTTTATTTTTTTATCGTCAAGTTTGTTTGGAATTTATCGCGTGACAAAAATTAAATTTAAAATAAATAATCTCAAAAAAATCGTGAATGCACTCGAAATTTTAGAATCCGAAATAAAATTTATTACGCCGCTTGAACATGCAGCAAAAAATATAAGTGAGCTCGAATCGGATATGTTTATCAAAAAATTTTTTTTTAATATATATAAATCGCTCAATCAAAAATTAAATTCGGCGCAAAATATTTGGCTTGAGCAAATAAATTTATTAGCCAAAAAAATTTATATCGAGCAGGACGATATTTTACAAATAAAATCTTTTTCACATGTAATCGCAAGTCTCGACCAAGATTTACAAGTTAGTTATTTAAAAAAAATTATTTTGGCGCTGGAAAAAAAAATTATATTTTTGGACGAAAATTATGTATCGCGGAAAAAATTATATTTTAATCTCGGAATTTTATTTGGCTTGTTGATGATTATTATTTTTATTTAAAAATTTATTTGGGGGAAATTTTATTTGGATGTAAATATTATTTTTCAAATTGCTGCCGTTGGAATTTTAGTCGCTGTTTTGAATCAAGTTTTAGTTCGTGCAGGTCGAGAAGAACAAGCGATGTTAACAACTTTAGCAGGCTTGGTAGTAGTTTTATTTTCTGTGATTACGCATATAAATAATTTATTTTCGACCGTGCGTGATTTATTTGATTTATGATTTAAAAAAATCAGGTGAAAAAATTTTATGGCGATCAAAATTGCCGCTTTTGGAATCTTTGTAAGTGTGATTTTAATTTTATTGCGCCAAAAAAATAAATCTTTTGCCATGACTTTAAATATTTTGGCAGGGATTTTTATTTTTTATTTAATTTTGCCCGAGCTAAATAAAATTTTGCTTATGTTAAATAATCTTGGCGAAAATATTAAAATCCAAAGCAATTATATTTTAATTTTATTCAAAACAATCGGCATCGCTTATATTTGCGAATTTGCTTCACAAATTTGTCAAGATGCTGGAGAAAAAACAATTGCCTCCAAGATTTCTCTCGGAGGCAAAATTTTGATTTTATCTTTTGCAATTCCAATTTTAAACGAACTTATACAAACCGTTTTAAATTTATAAAATCACCATTAATTATTAATAAAATTTTGTAACAATTTTAATCTTATTCCTTTGGCAGAAGGTTGTTATCTTTCAAATTACACTCTTCTTTCGGCTTTGGCTCATGTTCAAGTGTATCCATGCCCATGTCATTTTTTTCATACTGATTACGAGGACCAATTTTAAAACAAGAACAACTTAACGCAGACAATTTACATCCAAAAAATATTGCAAGAGAAACAGTAATTGCTAATGCAATTAAAAAATATAAACTGATCTTTATGGCTAAAAAAATAAAAATTATTGTGACCAAAATATCTAAAAATAAACTAATTTTGTAACCTAAATTCGATGTTTTGGATCTTTTTCTCCTTTTGTTGAGACCATGTAAATCAGTAACTATGTTGTCCATATCTTGATTTTCTTTATTTTTACCCTGTTCCTTTTGTGTCTTCAAATCATCAGGTAAATTTGTTTTTTTTTCTTCTTTTTTGAAATTACCCGAATTAGCAAAGATATTTAAATTAATCTTTTTATTATCAATATTCTCTTCGATTTTGTTTATATTTTCTTTATCCTGTTCCTTTTGTGTCTTCAAATCATCAGGTAAATTTGTTTTTTTTTCTTCTTTTTTGAAATTACCCGAATTAGCAAAGATATTTAAATTAATCTTTTTATTATCAATATTCTCTTCGATTTTGTTTATATTTTCTTTATCCTGTTTGTCATTTTCTATCTTCAAATTATCAAATAAATCCGTACCAGGCATATTTTTGCTATACCATTCTCTTACTTCTTTTTCATCAACTTTATCCCAAAGTTTAACTTTCGGTATCTTTTTGATTTTACCATAATTACTATATTCATAACCACCGAACTCAAAATTTTTTCCAAATAGCTCAAGCAAAACGAAATAAATATCTTTCTTATCATTGTCTTTGAGCGTTCCATTCATTAACTTCATAAACCATTCTTTAATATTTATGTTTTCGCTCTCCTCATTCAGATCATATTTTTGTGTAGATTCATTCCAACGAAATACTTTTCTCAGCGGATCTTTTTCCCGTTCTCCCAGAGGTTTTTTCTTATAATTATCAATATATGTTTTTAAATTTTCATCTTTAAGTAAACTACGTAAATTGGGATTTGGCTGTTCAATTTGTGCATCAGGATATTTGCTCTTATAATTTGCCAACAATAGTTTTTTACTCCTTGTTTCGAAATCAGGTAATCGAGAAACTATTTGATAGATTTGGTCATCAGATAATTCTTTAACCTTCTCATCAATATTAATTTCTTTTGATATCTTTGTCTTTAATTCTAATACCAAACCATGCAACGTTTTCTTATAAGCATCATCAATATTCTCATTCCTACCTAGTTCAAGATCTTTATTTAAACTTATACCAAATGTATCTTTTAAATTTTTTGGAATATCAATGTCAAAAGTAGAACATAAATCAGCTATTGTCGTCCCATCTTCAATGAAATATTTTGTACCCGTTATTTTTTGAACACCCCCACCAGTCCGACCATACAAAATTTCTTTATAAATTACAACTGAATCATTAAAAACTGAACGAATTACAAGGATTTCCTTCTGCCAATAATCGCTTTCCATAATTATTGATTTAACTTTATCTGTTTGTCCAAGCAATTCATCAACACTTTG
>CAMVHY010000052.1 GCA_947167415.1 uncultured Clostridia bacterium | reverse complement strand
CAAAGTTTTTTTTGCGATCGGAAAATAATGAAAAAATTATGGAACTTGAGCCTAAAAAGATTTTGGAGTTGAATTTGATTTCAAAATTGGATATTGATGTTTTAAATAAATTTTTACGTGGAAGCAATGAAGATAGAAAAAAAATTAATGAAGTATTGAAATTATGTGTTAATCGTTTAGAATCAGAAAAATTAAGCAAATTGAATTTTGGTGAGCTAGATTCTGAGGTCATTGAGGCAATTATTTTGTTTAAAGATCAGATTCTATCGAAAGATATTGTCAAAAATATTGATTTTAAATTGCTATCATTGGAAGCCCAAGTAAAATTATTTAATTGGATGGCTAAGAATAAGTTTGATGGTTTTACAAAAGAACATCTGAAACAAATAGATAGCGATGTTTTTACTGATAAATCTATTAGTATTAAAGATCTTGAGCGTTTTTGTGCTATTTTGTATAGTAAGTTTGATGAATTCAATAGATTTGACATTTTGAACAAATTGCCTGTTGATTTGTTATTGCTTTATAGTCAAATATTCTCAGGCCTTGCAGAGAAGAACGATTTTATACGGTTTTTAGAAAAAGAGATTGGTCGTAATACACATATCAAAGTATGTTCAAAATTATCAAACGATCAAATTTTATCGATTGGTTCAATTTTAACTGAGTTTACAGAATCATCCAAATTTAAACAGAGAAAATCCGTATTCGAACAACTAGATTCAGAAATTATAACTGATACTGTTAAAACAAGTGTTTACAATCTTGCTGATAGATTTTATGATGGGGATATAAGAAATGATCAACTTGAGTCGCTATTGTGGCTTAGACAAGCAACAAAACTTAGCGACGTAATAAAATATATTTTCGCTAATCATAAAAATTTTCGGGTGTATGCTTTTACGATTTTAGAGTTTGTTTTGTCCGATGAAGTTCATGAAAATTTTCAAAACAAAAAAAATGATTTGGAACAAATAAAACAAATTATCAAAGAGGCGTTGGATTGGAGTAATTTAGAAAGTAGAAAAAAAATAATAGAAAATTATTTTTCGTGTATTGATGATATCAATAAATTTATTGATTGTATTGAGTGTATCGATGATATCGATGATTATGAATATGAATGCAAAAATTCATTGATAAGTATGTATAAGTCCCTTTTGAATAATTTGGTCGCAAAATATAGCGATGATTTGGAAAAAAAGCATATTAAACAAATACCGTTTTATTATTTAGAAAAGAAAAATATAGAAATACTTTGTACCAAATATCTAGAATGTATTAAGGAAAGTAATTTTTCTGCGCTGACTAAAAAATTTAATTCTATATCGAAATACGTTTATAATCGATACGACCGCAATGAAAATCATGCAACTTTTGTTTCTGTTTTGGATAAATTTGCCGGTGTAGCTGCGGCTTACGAAAAAAATAAAGATAACAGTGATAAAATGTTTGGTAAGGTGGATGCTGCTTATATAAATCACATCGAAACGAATATGAATAAAATTCGCAATGGTTATTATGTACAAAGTGATTTGGTATTGGAAAAAGTCAGAACAGATTTAGAAAAATATGATGTATCGAAAGAAAAATTGACAAATCAGCCTCTTGTTTATAATATATTTGAATCTTTGATTGGTAAAAGTACAACTGTCAAAGATTTTATTAATCAAGATGATAACAATTTTGACAAAAACAAGTTAGAGACAATATTAAAAGACAAAAATTATGATGAATTTGAAAAAATGTTTTTGCCGGTTATAAAAAAAGATTGGCAAGAAAAAGATTTTAAAACATTTGCGAAAAAATATAATTTGTTAAAACATATTGGCAATGATAGTAAGCATATAGAAAAAATAGTTGATTTATATGTGGATTTTCGAGAAAAAAAATTAAGTGAACAAGAATTTATAGCAAAACATTGTCTTAATTATAAATGGTTGAAAGATGAGGAGAAAAATAAAATTTATGAAACCTTGGCAAATATCAAAAATGAAAAATTGTTTCCGTTAGATAATGGTAATCAATTTACCGACCTAGATAAATATAATTATTTGTGCTTTCAATTAATGCAAGATTTTGATTATGTAAAAAATAATAATGTGAAAAAGGAAATCATCGATTTTTTGACGTCAAATATAAAGCTTATAAATAACGATGTGGATGTAATTATTAGCGATGATTCTTGGAAAAAGTTTGTACAAAATAAGCTTGCCGGTAAAGATGAAGAAGTTAAAAAACATTTGGCTGAGATCAAGGATTTTGTATCGCGTATCAATCTTATCTTTCTCAGCGTAAAATCTGGGTATAATACAACCAATAACAGTAACCACTGGATTGAAAAAATTTTATTTGGAGATAGTGACGATAATGCAATTAATAAATTGCGACAGTTTTCTGTTGTTTATGATGACTATCAAAAAAGTAAGAAAGAAAGCAATTGGATAGATTTTTCTGAGGTTCATGTATTAAAATATATTTCAGAGACGAGAATTAAACAATATGTCAATAATAAAAATCTGGACGAACAGTCCGTAGTTTCTTCGACAGCGAATAATGGATTAAAAACTTTGCTGAAGAAATTTTGTCGTGGTTTGAATATAAATTATGTTGATAATGATGGTTTAACAAGAAACAAATTGAAAGATGTATTTTCAAAATTAATGAAAGAAAAGAAAACACTAGTTAAAGATCTAAATGAAAAACTTTTTCGTTCACTTAAAAAAGATTTAGATAATAATTTTCCAAAATTCCTTGACATATTGGGTAAAGCAAAAATTACAGACACTAAAAGTAGTGAATATAACGAATTAAATAATACGTTAAAGGAATTGAAAACGAAGTATAAAGTTGGAGATAAAAATATAACTGGTATAAATCAGTTTGAAATTTCTGTTAATTTCTTTTGGCAGTTAACAAAAGACATAGAATTCTTGATGGAAAACGTTGAGCTACAAGATAACGATGTTCTAAAGAATATGATTAACAATATCGAAACACAAAAATTCGAATATTATCTTGCTTCTCTTTTAAAGTTATTGTGGGATTATGGTGAACTCACATCACAGCAATATAAGCAACTTATAGATAAAAACAATAAGAATAAAATATTGAATGAAAAAGAGCTTTGTAAGCTACAAAATAGATTGAAAGAAATTTATACGAAATACGAAAAATATAAGAATCAGCTTTTTTCTCTAGATGACTTATTAGGAATTAAAGATGATTTTACGAACGATTTTAATATTGCTAATCCAATAATAAAAAATATATCGTCGTGTTTTAGTAAAAATAAAAAGAGATCTTGTAAAATTTTGGGTGTGATTTTTGACGATTTTGTAAAACCAAATGGAATAATAAGATCTAGATTAGACAAGTATGAAAAAATTTTGACACAAGAAAAGTTCCTTGAGTTTGCTTATAAAAATAAATTTTTTTCTGACATACAAATTAAAGATAACGGCATAATAAATTTTTGTAATGATGATTCGCAATTTTATACCCCTAGTTTTGTTGTAAAATATTTACCAATTATGTTAATTTGCAATAAGTCAATAAAGAATAGCTTAACATATGAAGAAAAGACCATAATTAAAAATTTGCATCTTATTGCTAAAGATAAGAGTTATCCTGAAGATATTTTGTGCGAAAATATTAAGGATAATAAAAAATTAGCACAGATAATGGAAAAAATATCTTTTTATCGGGCAGAAGATATTGATAGCAATAATTATAAAAATGGATTTTTATGGGATAATGATAATAATGTCAATGTTGGTGAAAAAAGCAAACAACAGACAGATTTTCGGAAATTTCTAAGGACGCAATTATTAAGTTTACTGGGTTATAATAGTACCGGAAAAATAAAAACAGGCAAAGACGATAATAAAGGCACTTTAATGGAATATTCTAAAATGATAGATGATGTTCACAACCGGGAAGATATTTATGGTTTTATTCTTGCCGATTTTTCTTTTAGTAGCCTAGTAAATTCGTACACCAAAAACAAGAAGGGTGAAGGTTTTGACATAACAAACGAGCTTGAAAATTTGACAACAAACATTCGAAACAGACTCAAAATAATACTAAATTATAGTGACAGTAAAGATAACAACCAGTTTAAAAAAACATTGTCTGAGATTGAAAATAAGGATAAAGATAAGTTGGACTTAGACCTTAATGAATTAATTGCAAGAGGGTTTTTGCGTTTACAATCATATGGACGTTTAAAGACTAATTGGCTAAGCGATAAGAACAGTATTATTTTATATGAAAAGATAATCTCTATGTTGGCGAGATGCTCTTCGATTAAAGAATTTCGAGAGAAAAAATTTAATAATGTACAAGAAATTAAGGATTGGATTCAAAATTCTTCTTTGAGGTATTTTGTTCCATTGCGATTGTGGAACAAAGGAGTTTCGTTTCCAGACTATGACATCTTTTTTGATAAAATCTTTATGTATATACTGGATAGAAAAGGCAATATTCCAGTATTGGATATTTTGAAGAATTTATATAATCCAGATGCATATGAAAACAAGAAGATATATCCATGCGAAATTAGTACTAATAATTTAATTGAATTATTTAACAAATTAGCTGATGAAACTAAATCGGATAATCTAGAAAGTAACATGCAAATTTTACAACGGGGATTTTTGGATCCGAGCTTATACTATAAAACCGATAAAAGCGATCAAGGAAATCGTCTAATCGAAGCAATAAACAAGGTTTTTACAAATGGAAATATATTTGATGAACATCGACATTTTAGATCTTTATATTATGCGCAACTTTGGTTGTCATTTTTTCTTTCAAGCCATCTAGGTTTAACTTGCACAACAATTATGGATAATTTTTGTTCTCATATTAACTTCGATAAAATTTCGATAGATGATATCATTAGTTTGTGGTATCAAAAAGAACGTAATGAACTTAATGGATTTACGAACTACTTTGGATTTATATTCCTTAGGCCGTTGATAAGTAAAATAAATAAACAAATAAAAAGCTCTGCACAAACCAATATTGATTCTATCAAAAAATTTATTCAGTTTTTGTGTGATACAGATTGCATTATGTCAGATAAATTTGACAATAGCATTTGCTTTTCCCTTTTTGATAAGATAATCGAAATTACTAATAACAATGTTCCTAAAGATCATGAAGGCAAGGATACATCAGAAATAGATAAGTTAATCAAAAATTTTGATTCTATCGATACTGTTTTATTACAGATAAATACTAATGAAGAATGTAAAACTAAGTTAAATCAACTACCGGCTGAATATACTTTGGGTTATATATCGCGTTGTAATTCTGTAGATGAGCTAAAAAAACTTTTAGGGTTTATAAAACAAAAAAACGGCGATAAGTTTCCTTGTGTATTATTAGACAATAAAGATAAAGACGACACACATATTAATATTGCTGATTGTGGAATTTTGAAAGATATGTTTAATAAGTTGAAAGATTTTGCTTCGAATAAAAAAAATAAAAAAAATCCTGTGGAGCAAGTTTTTGACAGTGATGTTTTTATGTTGATTGTGGATTTTCTGGGTAATCTTGAATTTAAAGAACCACTATCCAGCGAAGATATTAATTCTATCCAAAGTCTTCTTGTTGGTTTGTGTCCAACAGAATTTGAAAGCGCGGAACAATTTAATATTTATGTAAGTGCTATAAAACGGTCATTTTTAGCAAATCGGAAGTATCCAGTACTTTATCAGGAGATTTTAAAAGCGTTATCGTTCGGTTCCTCACTTTCAAAACTTTCAAATAAACTTTACCTCAAAACTGGAAGATTATCGATATTTGATGTGATATATGTTCTAGGTTTAAATAACGGTCTTAATTTCTGTAGTTCTTATGTTAATCATAATAACAGTGACCTTTGCGTAATATGGTCTAGTTTTGTTAAAAATTGTAATGAACTAATTGAAAAAGAACTAGGAGAAGGAAAAGAAATAAAAAATGATAATTTAGTCAAACCAACCTTAATAAAGCTAGAGGATAGATTTAATATCCTGCTAAATTCTGATTTGTTAAAATCAAGTTTTATGCGAGCTATTAAAACAGGCGACATTAGTTATGTAAAAAACTTGTTGCAGCATTTGCCTGCGATAAAAAATATTAGTGGTGTGTTTGGTACAAAAGATGATTTAGAAAAATATTTTAATGAGATTTGGAAACCTATTCTAGATTCTGATTATTTATGGCAAACTCACGGTGATGCGGAGAAAAAAAATTATTTAAAATCAAATGCTGGTTGGCTTAGAAAAATATTTATCGAAGATATATTGTGTAAGCAAGAAAATAAAATTTCTATTTTAGATGTTTTAGATTTTGCTGTGAAGATTCCAACAGATGAAAATGAAAAACACGAAAAAGTTGAAATTAGAAAAGATGTGTCAGACAAAATTTGTGAGTTTTGTACTAAAGTGAATGATAAAAACTTGGCAAGACAGAGTTTGGATGTCTTAAATGCGCTTTTTAAATCAAATAGTTTGTATGAATCTAAATCTAATGCAGAAGAAAATAAATTAATACACGATGTGTTTGCAAAAACGTTGAATATACCGGAAATAAATAGTAAAAAGGATATAGATGAATTTTTGGATTCCCTTGAAGAGGAACTAGATAAATATAAAGAGTATAATCTGATTGAAGATGAAAATATTTTAATAGAGATTTTTAAAGCGAGGGGAAAAAATGTCACAATATCTCAAATGTTCAAATTCATTAATGACTGCAAACATAGCAAGGTTCTATTAGCTCAAAGTAGTATCGAATTTTTTGAATATCTGATAGCGAAGGAAAATAATAATTTTTATTTACAATCTGACGACATCGAAATGTTGTGCGAATTATTAAATAAGGCTGATAATAAGTATAAAAAAAAACATTGCAATGGAATAACTAACTACCGCGAAAATTATCAAAAGTTAAAACCGTTGGTTAATAATTTGGCTGACGGTTGTATATATGATATTAAGCAATTTGAAATTATAACAAAATATTGTACAAATGGTGACTATAACAGAAGCTGTTTTTTGGATTATGACATTGCTGATATGATACTCTTAAGAAAAAAAGTTGACGAGCAATTAATCGAAAGTAGTATTTCTGGTATCGCTGAAACAACAGCAAAGTATATTCGATGCGTGCACAATCAAGAAAATGTAGCAAAACCGACACCTGTTGAACTTTTTGATTTGTTGCTGGATGGTTTTATGATCAGCAATCTTGATTCGGCGTTCTATGAAAATAAATATATAAGAAAACAACTGATAGCAAATTTTATTAGTATAAATTATAGTGTCCAAGAATATGTTGAATTATTTGCAGTTAAGTTGTCAAATAAACCAAAAGAAAATTTTAAAATTTACAGAAATAAATTTGCGACTGACTTTAAATATGCGACCAAAGTTAGTAACTACGTTGATAAGTCGTGTAAGATATGGCTTAAAAACATGTATATTTTAACACGTTTATTTGAATCACATGATTTACTATTACAAAGTAAAGATTTTGGAGATGTCATTTCACAAATATTTGAAAAAGGCGAACTATCAGTTGGTTCGGCAAGTGCAAAAGAAATATCTAAAGTATTTTTAATTACGCAAGTTAAAATGAAAAAAATGACAGTAAACCAAATAAACAAAATCGCAAAACGATTAGTTATAAACTTTGATAACGATGATTTGAAATTAATTCATCGATACGAAAATACTTCAAACAACAAAGAGGAAATATCGACGGCAAGTAATGTCAATAATTCGAATTTGATAAACCAAGGTATTATAGATAGCAGTAATACAGATGACAAGCTAAACATAATATCTAATAACAATAACTTGGACAATCAAAAAATAAATAATGATCTTAATGAAAACAAAAATGTTTTCATACCTACTAAAGGTAAAAATGCAAACCAATCACCAAATTATCCGCTATTTTATGTAATGTTGATTTTGGCAATTATTTCGCTAGCGGTTTTAATTTTTGCCATAATTAAATTAATGTGGGTGCTATTTGCAATTGCTAGTTTATGTTGTGTAATAACATCTATATTTACGTATAGGAATCGTCCTTTTTGTCGCGATGCAAATTTGCA
>CAMVHY010000051.1 GCA_947167415.1 uncultured Clostridia bacterium | reverse complement strand
TATTCTTAGAGAAATATGATCAAATATTTAGAGATAATAAAGAGATATTTATGAGGAAAACTTTTGCGGGGAATGGAAAGATCATGAAAATAAAGAAACTGGTCAGAGATATAAGCTTTTTGAAATTAAAAAAGATGGGAATGGTGCTCCCATATTAAAAGAAGGGAGCCCATTGCATCAAGCTTCGTTAGGATTGATAGCAAGAGCTCAAAAAAATGCTACTAATGAAGGTGAGTTTGTAAATTATCTTACTAAAGAAACCGATAGGTTTCTCATTGATCAAGTTGTTCCCAAATTTAAACAAAAACTTATAGAAACGGGAAATAAAGAATTGGAACAATATGCTGATACAATCAAAGATGACACGAGTATCAGAGACATATTTAAGGGAGCTCAAAGTAAAGCAGAGCAATTTAACGGAAGGATTAAGGAACAACAGGCCAATGATTTCCTTTCTAGTCAAGTAGCAGCACCTTTAGCAAATCGAGAGCGAAACCAATAATATAAATTCATTTGATAAAAGAATAAAATGAAAAAAATTATTTGCTTATAAGTTTAGGTTTTTTAGTCACAGATTTTGTCGTCTGTGACTTTTTTTGTTTGAAAAATATTTTGTTATAATTTTTTCGTCCTTGCTCACACAAAAAATGTGGGCTTTGTTCAAAAGGAGGTGTAAATATGAATAAAAAATATGAATTGGCATTGATTTTAAAACCTGATTTATCGGAAGAAATTTTTAATAGTGAGATGGAAAACATAAAAAGTATGATTGATAAATCAGGAGCGGTCATAGAAAAAATTGATGCTTGGGGCAAAAAAAAATTGGCGTATGAAATTAAAAAATTCAGCGAAGGCAATTATAATTTTATAATTTTTTCAGCTGAATCAAGTGTTCCTGCTGTTTTGGAATCGAAATTGCGTATAAACGAAAATGTAATAAGATTTTTGATTGTTAGTTATGAAAATTAACGGGGGCTTTTGTTTTTATGAATAAGGTTATTTTAATGGGCAGATTAACACGTGATCCCGAAATAAGATATCCTCAAGGCGAAACTCCGTTTGCAATTGCAAGATATACGCTTGCTGTTAACAGAAAATTTAAACGCGATGGTGAGCCAGATGCGGATTTTATTAATTGTGTTGCGTTTGGTAAACAAGGTGAATTTGCAGAGAAATTTATAAAAAAAGGACAAATGATTTGTATCTGCGGAAGAATTCAGGTTAGAAGTTATGATGACCAAACAGGACAAAAACGTTGGGTAACAGAAATTGTAGTTGAAGAACAGAGTTTTGCTGAAAGTAAAAGTTCGTTTGAAGCAAGACAAAAAAATAATAATGACGATGACGATTCATTTTCTACTCAAAATTCTGATCGCAATGTTTTAGATGAGTTGGACGAAGAAGATCTGCCATTTTAATATTATTAATAAAATATTTCGAGGAGGAGATTTAAGTTGGAGAAAATTTATGATAATAAGAAGAAAAAAAGAGTGTGTCATTTGTGTACAGAAAAGATAACTAAAATTGATTACAAAGATGTCAATCTATTAAAAAGGCATATTACGGAGCGTGGAAAAATTATTTCTAGACGAACAACAGGGCTTTGCGCGAAACATCAAAGAAAAATTACGCATCTTGTTAAACGCGCAAGACATTTGGCTTTATTGCCGTTTAGTGTAAATTAAATTTGATTGCTAAAAATAAAAAATCCGAGTTTGGTCAGCTCGGCTTTTTTATGCGAAAATTTTCTTTTTACGAATTTAACATACTTCTTTCACCTAAAAAAAATCGTAAATCTTCTTGGCTCTATGATAAACAGCTTTATTTCCTGAAATTAAAACGCTTTAGAAAAGTTTTTACTCGTTATGATAAATTTGATTCTATTTTTATTTCTACTATACCCATCATTGCTTTTATTTTCGATTTGTTTTTTATCTGAACGTCACCTAGTTTTAAGTTTTGAATGATATTTTTTTATGGAGAAAATAAAAGTATGTCAAAAAACAAAAACAATTTATCAGTTAAAACTTAAAAAAATAACTGAATATGTAAATCATATATTAGGTTTGCTTATCGATAAAGACCTCAATTTTAAATTATAAAAGATAATTGTCATAAAAAGTACAAACACAAATGTAATAACATACTTTTTTAACTTCATAAGACATTTTTGTGTTACAAGTTTAAAATATCAAGTGGAGGATTAGTGATTATGGAAAAATATTTTTGCTTGTGGAAAAAAATTCTGGTTGGAATGATATTTATATTATTGCCAATCTTTTTTTTTGGTGCGAATAAACTTTTGCTTTGTGCAGAAGATGAAAATATTTTTTATGTTACCAACGAAAATGATTTGCTTGATTTGGAAAAAAAATGTTTTGATGACAATTGGTCAAATGGTAAAAAAATTGTTTTGCAAGGCGATATTGATTTATCGAAAAGCAAATTTAAATGCTTAAGAGTTTTTAATGGTGAGTTTGACGGACAAAATTATAAAATAAGTGGTTTAAAATTTTTAGGAAACACAAGTGCATTTGGTTTTTTTTATCGTCTAGGAGAAAATGCGAAAGTAAAAAATTTAGAAGTGAATATGAATTTTAATTCTAGCAGTACACAAAAAAATATTGGTGGCATTGCAACTAAAAATTTTGGTCTTATTGAAAATTGTATTTTTAATGGAGAAATTAAAGGCAAAGAAAATATTGGTGGAATTGTTGGAATAAATTATGAGGCCGGAAAAATTTTAAATTGCAAATCAAACGGAAAAATATTTGGCGAGAAATATGTTGGTGGAATTTGTGGCAAAAACTCGGGAGAAATAAATTCATGCGAAAATAATTCTTATGTTAATGACAGTGAAATTAATATAGATAAAAAAATAAGCGATATAAACTTAAAAAAAATTATATCAAAAGAAAATTTTGTTGATGTAACTGACATTGGTGGAATAGCTGGATTTTCTGACGGGATTCTTGAAAATTGTATAAATAATAATCAAGTTGGTTTTAAACACATAGGATATAATATCGGCGGAATTTGTGGGCGACAAAATAATTATGTAAATAATTGTATTAACACAGGAAAAATATATGGCAGAAAAGATATTGGAGGAATTTGTGGACAAACAGAACCGTATAGAAGTTTAAAATATGACGAAGGGATTTTAAATAAAGTTTCAGGCGAGCTAGATAAATTAAAAGATTTATTAAAAGAGCTGATTAGTAATTCGAAAGATATAAGAAAAGATAGTTTGAATAAAATTTCTGGTTTGCATGATGATGTTGATGAATTAAATAAATCTGTAAAAAAAATGACAGATGGAACACAAAGTTATGTAAATAAAAATGTTGAAAAAATAAATTTGGAGATAGAAAAAATATCACGAATTTTAAATAACACGATGCCTAGTTTGAAAAAAATAAATAAAAATCTTGGCAAAGCAAATAAAATTTTTGGAGAATATAAAAATGCATTAGATTTTTTTGATAAAGCACATGATGAAATTGATATGGATAATTGTTTGTCTGGAATAAAAAAATTTAGCGATGCATTTAAAAATATTTCGGATGAATTAAATAATATATTTGATTTAGTTGATGATATAAAAGATAATCTTGATGATAGAAATAATTTTAAAACGGGGTGGAAAAATTTTAAAAATAGCTTGGAATATCTTGGTGAAGATTATGAAAATTTAGTTGAGTTATGTGATGATTTGAAAAATGATTTTAATAAGGCAAAAGAAAAAATGGTTAATCGAGAATTTGATGATAAAAAAAATTTGATTTTGGTGTTAAATAATTTTATTGATTTGTTTGAGATGATTAAGAATGGCTTTAGAAATTTAAAAGTAGATAGTAAGAATTTGGCTGGAAATATAATTGCGTTTGAAGATTATTTTGATGGTTTAGATAAAGAAAAAATTAAAGATGATTTTGATGACATAAAAAAAAATATGCGAGATATCAATGATAATTTTTTAAAGATAAGTGATGGATTAAATAATTTTTATGTAACGATGAAAGAAATTAATATTGCGACGGGATATTTAAAAAACGGAATTGATTGTGCAAAAGAAACGACCGGTAAATTAAGAAATGAATTTGGTGAAATAATAGATAATTTTGATGATGTGATTGATGAGGTAAATAAATTTATCAACGAGCCAAATTTAAATTTAGATAAAATAAGCGATGATTTTTTAAATGATAAAGATTTTGTTTTAGAGAAGTTAAATAAAATTTCGGATGTAATATTTGATTTAAGCGATAGTTTAAATTTAAGACAGGATGTTGTAAATAAAAATTTAAATGACGTTTTAGATCAGGTGATGAATGTATTTGATAGCTTTAAAGAAAAAATAGATGAGCAGAAAAATAAAAGTTGGAAGCTTGAAGATTATTTTAAAGATATTTCGGATGTAGAAAATGATAATTTTATTAAAGGAAAAATAAATAGTTGCGTTAATAAAGGATTTATAAACGGAGATTTAAATGTCGGAGGAATTGCTGGAATTATAGCGTTTGAATATGATTTTGATCGAGAAGATGATTTGAAAGAAGAAAATCAAAGGTCATTGGATTTTGTTTATCGTGCGCGAGCAATTATAAAAAACTGTAAAAATAATGGCAGAGTTGAAGCAAAAAAAAATTATGTAGGCGGAATTGTTGGCAAAGCAGAAATCGGTGCTGTGTTTGATAGTTTAAGCACTGGAATAATTAAAAGTAATGCTGGAGATTATGTTGGAGGAATTGCTGGAAATTCAGGATTTTTAATAAAAAATTGTTGCGCGAAAGTTATTTTAAATGGAAAAAATTATATTGGTGGGATAGCTGGATTTGGAAATAAAATTTTTGATTGTAATAGTTTAATATGTTTAGGAGAAAAAGATAATTTGAATCGAGAAGTTGATTTTAGAATTAGTGACAATGAATTTGTTGGAGGAATTGCTGGAGATATTGATGATAATGGAGAATGCAAAAATTGTTTTTTTGTGGGAGAAAATTTTGGCGGTGTTAATGATATTAATTATAAAAATAGCGCCGAAAGAATTGAGTATGAAAAATTTATCGGGCTTAAAAATTTGTTTGATGAATTAAAATATTTGGTGGTTTATTTTTTTGATGATGATGAATTGGTAAAAGAAATAAAAATAAATTATGGCGAGAGTTTAGAAAAAAATTTGGTGCCGGAAATTTTTGATAAAAAAAATTTTTTTGGTGAGTGGGAAGTAAAAAATTTTGATGATTTGAAACATGATTATTATGTTAATGCGAAATACGAAAATTATATTTCGGCGATTGAAAGTGATTTAAAAAGAAAAAATGATTTGCCGGTTTTTGTCGCAGAAGGAAAATTTAATTTCGATTCGGAATTAATTGCGAATAAATTGAAAAAAGAAAATGATGTTGAGTTGGAGAAATTTGAAATAGAAATAAAAAATAATTTTGATAAAAAAGCGCGCGTGCATTATTTGATTCTAGAAAAATATAAAAAAAATAAAAACGTGAAGCTAAAAATTTTTAAGGATGGGAAGTGGAAAGAAAAAAAATTTAATTCGGATGGAAGCTATTTAGTTTTTGAAATTGATGAGCCAACTGAAAAAATAATGCTCGAGAGAAAAAATTTTTGGTGGTAAAAGCTATATATAAAAGATATCGTCGGATAAAATCTTGGCGATATTTTTTTGTGTGCTAAAAAAAATTAATTAAAAATAAAAAATGTATTGACAGTAAATTTTTTTCGTGATAAAATCAAATTGTAGGTTGGTAAAAAAATAAAATTTGTGGGGTGTTTGTTATGGAAAATGAATATTTAATGACTAATAAAGGATTACAAATCATTGATATGAGGAATACGCTAAACTTCTGGAGAATGACTGAAAATAATTCTCCTATGTCGAACTCTTCAGCATCTTATTCAGCAGAAGTATATTATCAATATGAAGCTAATGGGGAATTTCAGACGAGCGGAAAATCGCTTAAACTTTGGGAAGGTAAAGAAAATCAACTAATAAATTTCAATGATGTACCTGAATTTAATATGAATAATAAGAGGAACAAGAAATCTGAAAATGTATATGCTATAAAAGTTTTTATTAAACAAACATTGACGGATGAAAAAACAAAGCAGAAGGCAACAAATGACTTCGACATCCGAATTAGACGAAATAAAGGTGCTATCATTATGGAAAAATATAATCCTGAATCTAATAAATTTGAACTTGTTCAAACTGAGATATTTACCAATTACACAGGTGAAGGGGAGCGTTATCATAAAATCGAAAATTTGAAGACGGATGCTTATGGTAAGCGATCTTATGTTGTTGCAACACACAATTTTAAATATAATGATTTTAAGCTAATACAGAGTATTTATGTTGATGAATCATCAATTTCGGATTTATTTTCGCATCACATCGGAAAAGCAATTCTTTTTATTTTAGCAGCAATCGCTTTAGGTCTTACTTGGTATTTAATTCCTGCTTTGGCTTTGGCAATGCAGATATCACTTGCTGTGTGCTTTGTTTTATTTATTGCGTTTTTGTTTGCCGATAATAAAAAAAATTTTCTTCCGCCACCATCAAAAATATTTTGTGGTTTGATATCGTCCGAAAAAGATGATGATTCTTTGCTCAAGGAAAAAGAAAAAAAAGAACCTAGACAAAAAACTGGTAAAGAAAGTGAAATTAGCGATTAAAAGTTATTACAAAAATAATTTTTTGTTTATTAATCGATAAATCAAAACAAAAAAAAGCGATTGAAATTTAATTTTCAGTCGCTCTTTTATTTTATTTTTTATTTATAAAATCTCGTTTAAAAAACTTGTTCCTGCAATTTCTGCTTTGATATTTAAATAATCTGCAATCGTTTTTGCAATATCAGCATAAGTATTTCGCGTGTGCAGATTTACTTTTTTTATATTTTTTTTATAAATCAAAAGCGGAATATATTCGCGCGAATGATCCGTACTTTTTGTTGTCGGATCGCATCCATGATCGGCCGTCACAAATAATAAATCATCTTCTTTCATGCAATCAAAAATTTCCGGCAGTCTATCATCAAAATATTTTAAAGCTCGGGCAAATCCCACAACATCATTTCGATGCCCATATAACATGTCATAATCAACCAAATTCGTAAAAATCAGCCCTGAAAAATCTTTTTTCAAATAATTTATTGTTTCGTCGATGCCCTCAGAATTTTCATGCGTATGAACTTTTAAAGTTATGCCGCGATTACAAAAAATATCTTCGATTTTTCCGACCGCTGCAACTTCCAAACCACTTTCTTTTACATAATCCAAAAGAGTTTTTTTTATTGGCTCAAGCGAAAAATCTTTTCTGTTCTTAGTACGCACATAATTTTTATTTTCTCCGACAAAAGGTCTTGCAATAACTCTTCCCACTGCGTGATCACCAACTAAAATCTCGCGTGCGATTTTACAAATTTTATATAACTCATCCAAATTTATAACTTTCTCATGCGCCGCAATTTGAAAAACACTGTCAGCAGAAGTGTAAATTATTGGCGAACCAGTTTTTACATGCTCATCACCGAGATCATTTATAATTTTGGTTCCTGACGCCGGATAATTTCCAAGCGTTTTCCTTCCAATCGCTTGTTCAAATTTATTAATTATTTCTTCCGGGAATCCATTTGGATAAACCGGAAATGCTTTTTTTAATATAAGACCAGAAATTTCCCAATGTCCTGTCGTTGTATCTTTTCCACATGATGCTTCGCAACATTTTCCATAACTCCCGATTAAATTCAAATTTTTAAAATCATCTTTATATAAATTTTCGCCATCTATATTTCCCAGTCCTAAACGGCACAAATTTTTAAGTTTTAAGTCACAAATATTTTTTTTTATATTCATCAAAGTATTGCTTCCAACATCATTATATTTATTGGCGTCGGGTAATTCTCCGATTCCAACTCCATCCAAAACAACTATTATTGCTCTAGACATAAAATCATCTCCTAATTTTTTTATTGTTTTATTATAATATCGATTCTTTTTTCTCTTGTTCTTACAGACTTACAAATGAACCGTCCAATTCTATTTCTGATTTTGGCTTGCGTATTTCAATATAATTGTTAACTTTTTCAAAGAGTTCAGATCGGAAGAGCGTCGTGTAGGGAAAGAGTGTAGATCTCGGTGGTCGC
>CAMVHY010000050.1 GCA_947167415.1 uncultured Clostridia bacterium | reverse complement strand
GATTTTTATTCAAGAAAGAATTTTGGCTGGGAAAATTAAAATTACGGGAGAAAATTTTAAGCATATAAAAGCGTTGCGTTTAAACCCAAAAGATAAAATTATTATTTGCGACGGTAATCAAAAAGATTATTTTTGTGAAATAAAAAATATTGATCACGAGAGTGCAATTTTGTTTATAAAAAATATCCAAAATTCCCAAACCGAACCGCCCAAAAAAATAATTTTATTTCAAGCAATTCCTAAATCAGATAAATTTGAGCTTATAATTCAAAAATCAATCGAACTTGGTGTAGATAAAATAATTCCGGTCATAACAGATTTTTGCAACATAAAAAAAAATCCAGGCGAAAATAAATTTTTGCGCTGGAAAAAAATTGCTAAATCAGCAGCGGAACAATCAGGGCGTGGAATAATTCCTGAAATCTCAAATACGATTAATTTTTCACAAGCTATTCTAGCGGCAAAAAATTTTGACTTAAATATTATTGCCCACGAAAAAACAAATATTTCCATAAAAAAAATTTTGTCCCAAGATTTAAATCAAAAAAAATCGATTGGAATTTTTATTGGACCTGAAGGTGGTTTTTCAAATCAAGAAATTATTTTGGCAGAAAAAAATAATTTACAACCTATTTCGCTCGGCAAAAGAATTTTACGAACTGAAACTGCATCACTTTTTATTTTATCTATCATAACTTTCTTGACAGAACTTTAAGCAGATTAAAAAAATCATCATAATCAACACAATTATTTATTTCCTGGCGAATTTTTGATGTCTCAGGAAAATTTTTTATATAAAAAAGCAAATGTCGTCGCATCTCAAATAAATTTTTATTTTTCACACCGTTTAAAATTTCCAAATGTCGTTGCGCCAAATTTATTTTTTCTTTTGGACTTAACTCAGGCAAAATTTTTTTTTGATTCGAATTTAAAAATTCATTTATCTGCTTAAAAATAAATGGATTTCCAAGCGCCGCTCGCCCAATCATAATCGCATCGCATCCAGTCATTTCAAATATTTTTTTTGCATCTAGATAATTTTTTATATCGCCATTACCAATCACAGGAATACCAACATTTTTTTTTATTTCGCGAATTATATTCCAATCAGCTTGACCAGAATAAAATTCTTTAGCTGTTCGGCCATGAACACAAATTGCCGACGCGCCAGAATCTTCAATTATTTTTGCGATTTCAATAATTTTATTATTATCCTTTTTTATAAATCCCTGCCTAATCTTTGCCGTCACAGGTTTTTTTGTTGCTCTAACACAAAATTTTATAATCTCAGCAATTAATTTTTTATTTTCTAATAAAGCTGACCCATCGCCATTACGAATAATTTTTTTTGCCGGACAACCAAAATTTATGTCAAATAAATCAATTTCGTCGTTATCAATCTTTTTTATTGCGTCATAAAAAACTTTTGGTTCATGACCAAATAATTGAACGCCCAATGGTTTGTCAAATTTATTTGTTTCTAAAAGACAAAAAGTTTTTTTGTTGTCAAAATAAATTGCTTTCGCACTTATCATTTCCGTATAAGCAAGCCCACAAAAATTTTCGCGACATAAAATCCTAAAAGCAAGATTTGTTAGACCTGCCATTGGTGCCAAAAAAAATTTATTTTTGATTTTTAAGTCTCCTATTTGCATAATTTTATTTTTCCTTACAAAAATATTTTTTTACATGTCAATTTTACAAAATGTTTAGTTTGAAAATAAGAATTTTATTATCTTGTATGTAATGAATTTGAGATTTATTGTGATTTAGACTTTAAAAACAGAAATTTTTAATCCCAAATAACAAAAATTAGCAAACAGAATTAACAAAACAAAACTCCCACAAATATTCTTTTGTGAGAGTTCTTTATAAAACCTAGCCTTATTATTTAACTTTTTAAACAAGATCTTTTTTGTCTTCGATTCTATTAATTTCATTTTCAGATTTGTACTCAGATTTACCAAAGCCTAAAATAGGATAAAAAATTATTGGCAATAATAATAACCCAAATCCAAACATAGTCCCTTTATTAAATTTTTTTGCCAATTTAAAATTCATAACTGCTACAAGAATAAAGCTAATACAACTTACCAATATTCTAAAATTCATATTAAAATTGTAAATAACTTCTAAAAATGGTATAATCAAAATTGAACAGCTCAATAATCTATAAATTATTCCCAAAAATCCTTGACCTAAAGCCATATCAAATATCACATAATCTCCGTAGAATGGAATTATGGCAGCCCAAGGTTTTTTTTTTGCTTTTAAAAATACCATCGCTTCAGCAATCAAAATAAAGCCAAAAATTATGCATCCAAAACTAAGAATACATGAAAATAAAAGTTCGATAACGCGAAAAAATATATTTATGCTTTTGTTCATGCCAAAATAATCACTTGGTGGAATAGCGCGAAGTTTTTGACTTAAACCATCAAAAATAGTTATCCATTTTGAAATATTTTCCTGCGTCATAATACTATTCATTTAATCACCTCCTTTTTTTGGAACAAGTATAATACACGAACAACAAAATCTGTCAAGTTGATTTTATTTTTCTGCGTCTATTTTATTTTTATCCCAAAATTCCGTAATATAATTTTTTATGGCTTACTCCAAAGGAGATGATTTTTATACAAGAAAATATTTTTAATTGGTATCCGGGGCATATGGCAAAAACAAAAAAAAATCTTAAAGAGAATTTATTTTTAATCGATCTTGTGATTGAAATTATTGACGCCAGAATTCCATTGAGTAGCAAAAATCCTGAAATAGATAATTTACTTGGTGGCAAAAAAAAAATTATGTTGTTAAATAAATGTGATTTAGCAGATGATATTATGACAAAGAAATTTATAGATTTATATCGCAAAAATAATTATTCATGCTTTGAAACGGATTGTTTGCATAAAAAAAATTTTGAGGAAATATATCTTGCGATAAATAATTTCGCGATTGAGAAAAACAAAAAAATGGTGGCACGTGGAAGAATTTTTTCGCCGTTAAGAATTATGGTCGTAGGAACTCCAAACGTTGGAAAATCAAGTTTTATAAATAAATTTGTGAATAAAAAAATAGCAAAGACAGCAAATAAACCTGGCGTTACTTTACACAATCAATGGATAAAAATAAATAAAAATATAGAATTATTGGATACACCGGGAATTTTACAACCAAAATTTGATGACGAAGAAACTATTTTAAATTTAATTTTTGTTGGCGCAATAAAAGAAAATAATTTTGATATGTATAATCTGGCATTAAAATTAATAGAGAAACTTAATAAAATCGATGAAAAAATTTTGATTGAAAGATATGGAATAGAAAAAAATGATTCTGAACGGCAAATATATGTGATTGCAAAAAAACGTGGTTATATAAAAAAAAATAATTTATATGATTTAGAACGTACGGCAATTAATATATTAAATGAAATTAGAGCAGGAAAACTTGGAAGAATAACTTTGGATTGCTGAAACTAAACTGGATTAAATTTTAATTTTAAGCTAAAAAATTATCTCGTGGTTTTGTCCACGATTTATTTTTTTTAAGGCATATTTTTTTTGCTAAACAAATTAAAAAAATCATGTGGGATGAAATTTAAATAAAAAAACGTGTTATAAAGTTGTCCAATGTAAAATATAAATAGCATATATAAAAATAAATTTATTGGGGTAGATACACAAATGATTTTTTATGACAAAAATTTTAATCAAGCCGCCAAATTTTTTGAAACAGATTTAAATATTGGACTTGAAGAAAAAAAAATAATAGAGCGTCAAAAAAAGTTTGGCTTAAATTTAATAAAAGAGAAAAAAAAATCAAGCTTTATTAAAAAATTTTTATCGCAGTTTAATGATTTCATGATTATCGCTTTATTAATTGCAGCTGGAGTTTCTTTTGCTATAAGTTTTTTAAACCACCAGAAGGATTTTTTTGATCCGATTATTATTTTAGTAATAGTAAATATAAATGCTTTGATTGGTGCAATTCAGGAAGTTAAAGCTGAAAAATCTGTTCAGGAATTAAAAAAAATTACGACGCCACATGCAAAAGTATTACGCGATGGAGTTATAAAAAAAATTTTGTCCCAAGATATTGTTCCGGGCGACATAATAATTATAGAAACTGGAGATTATGTTTCTGCGGACGCAAGATTAATTGCAAGCACGAATTTAAAAATTGATGAGTCAATGTTAACGGGTGAATCCATGTCTGTTTTAAAAGATGCGAATTTAATTCTGGATGAAAATACTCTTTTGGGCGATAGAAAAAATATAGTTTATTCAGGAAGCTTTGTAACAAGTGGACATGGAAAAGCAATTGTTACTGAAACGGGGATGCAAACTCAAATCGGAAAAATTGCTGATTTGTTAATAAATAAAGATGAAAATATTACACCGTTACAAAAAAAATTAGATAGCACGGGTAAAATTTTGGCGACAGGAACTTTGATTATATGTTTTTTGATTTTTATAATCGGTTTATTTCAAGAAAATTCGGTGTTAGAAATGTTTATGACGTGCGTAAGTTTAGCGGTCGCAGCAATTCCGGAAGGACTGCCAGCGACTGTTACGATTGTTTTGGCAATTGGTGTAATGCGTATGGCAAGAGAAAATGCGATAGTAAAAAAATTACCTGCGGTTGAAACTTTGGGTCGCGCAAATATTATTTGTTCTGATAAGACGGGAACTCTTACGGAAAATAAAATGCAAGTCGTAGAAACAAAAAATTATTTAGCAAATAATTTTGATTTAATTAAATATGCTTGTTTATGTAATAATGCTGTTTTAAAAAAAAATGAAGATGGATTTGATTTTTTGGGTGATTCGACAGAAACAGCTTTGATTGCACACGCGGTAAAAAATAATATAAATAAAAATGATCTTGAGAAAGAATTTTTAAGGATAAAAGAAATTCCATTTGATTCGCAAAGAAAATTAATGACGACGGCAAATAAATATGAAAAAAAATATTTGGTGATTACGAAAGGAGCTCCGGATATTTTATTATCTCGCTGTAAATATTTTGGTGATTTAAAGACGAAGTTAAATTTGGATTTAATAAAAAAAATAGAAAGCGATAATAAGAGTTTGGCTCAAAAAGCATTGAGAGTTATTGCGGTTGCTTTTAAAATAAAAACAGAACTTGATCGAGAACTTGAAAGTGATTTAATTTTTGCCGGATTATTTGGAATGATTGATCCACCGCGTCAAGATGTTTTTGAAGCAATAAAAAAATGTAAACTCGCAGGAATAAAAATCGTAATGATAACGGGAGATCATTTATTAACAGGCGAAGCAATTGCAAAAAAACTTGGGATTATGGGAAAAGAAAATAAATCTATGAGTGGAACAGAATTAGAGAAAATAAGTGAAGATGAGTTGGCAAAAAAAATTTTAGATTATAGTGTTTTTGCACGAGTTGCCCCTGAACATAAAGTAAAAATTATAAATGCGTTTAAAAAAAATAATTATATAGTTGCGATGACAGGCGATGGAGTAAATGATGCGCCGGCATTAAAAATTGCTGATATTGGATGTGCAATGGGAAAATCAGGAACAGATGTTGCCAAAAGTGCTGCTGATTTAATTTTAACGGATGATAAATTTTCGACGATTGTTAAAGCGGTTTGCGAAGGCAGAAATATTTATATGAATATAAAAAAAGCCGTGCATTTTTTAATTTCGACAAATATAGGCGAAATAATAAGTATCTCGATGGCAATAATTTTTGGTTGGAAATCGCCGTTGTTGGCTGTGCATTTATTATGGGTAAATTTAATTACGGATTCTTTCCCTGCGATTGCACTTGGACTTGAGCCACCAAAAGAAAATTTAATGCGTAAAAATTTTTGTGAGATGAAAAGCGATGGATTGTTTGATCAAGAATTATGGCTAAGAATAATTTTAGAAGGTTCGATGATTGGAATGTTAAATTTAATTGCGTTTGCAATCGGAAATATTTATTTTGGTTTGGATATTGCAAGAACGATGGCTTTTGCGACGATGAGTTTGGCGCAGTTAATGCATCTTTTTAATATAAAAGACGAAAAATCGATTTTTAAAATAAATTTGTTGGATAATATTTATATTATTTGGGCGTTTTTTATTTGTTGTTTTTTGCAAATCGGTGTGATTGCTTTTCGGCCGTTAAATAAAATTTTTAGTGTGAGAAGCTTAAATTTTTCGCAGTGGCAAATAGTTTTTTGTTTATCTGTTTTGCCAATTTTAATAGTTGAACTAGAAAAATTTTTAATAAGTAAATTTAAAAATAAAAAGGCTATTTGATTTTAAATAATGTTTTGAGTATAAAGCTTAAAAATTTCGGTAGTTTTATGACTTTGAATTTCATGTGTTACACCTCAAAAAAATATTTTTATTTAATAATACTCGCAGATAAAAAAATAAGTGACAGGATAAATTTAAAATTTGTTTTGGGAAAATAAAATAATTTTTGCCCGGTGAATAAAAATGCAAAGGCTTTTAGATTTTTTTAGATTGAGCGCGTATAGCATTATGCTTTCGTTTTTTATGATAATAAGTATTTTTGTATATAAAAAATATATCCCGTATGAATTATTTTTGCGGGAAGCAATTCCGTTTTATAAATCAAGTTTTAATGCGCAAGTTTTATTTATGCCACAGACTAAAAAAGTTTTTAAAGAGCAAAAATTAAATTCTAAAAAAAATATGGCTAAGAAAAACATAATTTCTGAAATAATTAACGAGCAAAATATTAAATTTCAAGAGCAAGATAAAAACAAAAATCTTGATTACTTATATAAAAATTTATTGGCAAGCAATAAAAATTTTGGCGACATAAGTTATTTAAAAACATGTTTTTATAATACGGATAAAAAAACTGAGTTGACGCTCGCGGATTTTGATGTAAAAAAACTTTTAAACACGAGTGTAGCGTTTAAAGATAAAAATTTTTTACAGCCAAAAGTTTTAATTTTTCACACGCATTCGACGGAAATGTTTAAAGACAGTGATCCAAATAATATTTATGACGGTGTCGTTGGTTTGGGTAAAAAATTATGTGACTTACTTAATCAAAAATATAATATAAACGCGATTCATCACACAAAACGTTATGATTTTATAAATAATAAACCTGATAAGCGTGGCGCATATGAAAGAATGGAACCGGAAATCACAAAAATTTTGAAAGAAAATCCGTCGATTGAAGTTGCGATTGATATTCATAGAGATGGTGTCGCCGATTCAGTTCATCTCGTCGAAAAAATAAATAATAAGCCAACGGCAAAAATTATGTTTGTAAATGGCATATGTAAATTATTAAAAAACGATGTTTTGGTGCCAATAAAAAATTTGCCAAATCCGTATATAAATACGAACTTGGCATTGAGCTTAAAAATGCAAATTTTAGCAAATAAATTATATCCCGGATTGAATCGAAAAATTTATGTCAATGCATATCGATATAGTTTAAACATGTTGCCGAAATCATTATTAATTGAAGTTGGCGCACAAACAAATTCTAAACAAGAAGCTTTAAATGCAATCGATTTTTTGGCTGAGATTTTAGCAAAAGTTTTGTTGGGTGAGTGATTAGATATCATTTTCGATTTTTTGGTTTTGATTTTGGTTACCATTAACAATCGAGCTGATCGGGTGAATTCCTTCAACTTGATTGATATCATTTTCATTGTTTTCAATATCATTTTCGTTCGTAGTATCTGGGCATTTTAGATTTTTCGGTATTTTCGAATCAAGATTATTCTGATTGTATTTATAAGCCATAATCCCGAAAACAATGGCAGAAATAACAGGGATTAATCCCACTATTATTAAAAATATATCTCCTGCGGTAAGTTTGTGTTGCGTTTTAACCCCGAAAATAATTGACGGAACAATAGGTAACAAGATACCAAGCCACGCTACAAGTTTATATGGATTGTCGGAATTTGAATTATTGTTAATAATGGTGATGTTATTATTGGTGATGTTGTTGTTAATGATGACTGTACTGTTTTTTTGATTTTTATTTATTTGATCGTTTGTATTGAATTTGTTTTCATTTTCTATTGGTCCGTTTAGGTTTTTGTTCTTGCTGATTTTGATGTTGATAATGTTCTTATTGACTATGCCACCTATTATATTTTCTTCTTTCTTTTCTTTTATTTCGATTTTTCCTTTGATGGTGCT
>CAMVHY010000049.1 GCA_947167415.1 uncultured Clostridia bacterium | reverse complement strand
CGAATCAAACGACAGCAAATACATGTTATTTTATAAGCATATAAATCTAGAACCATTTTTAAGAAACAAGGATTGGACATCTTTAAACACGTCTCTAAGCATGGGGACCATGGAAAACTTAATGAAACAAATAGCTGATAAAGGTCATTTTATTGGCTGCGATGGTTTTATATATGATTTTAAAAAGATTTATTCCAAAAAAAAAGTTAATTTATATAAAAAATATATTAATTTTATTTTGGAACACGTTTTAAAAGATGATACAGATATTTACAAGAATGTAGAAAATGGTAAAAATAATGAACATGAACAAATGCTTGCTTCTGAAATTATAAATCATATAAGTAGCTTGGATTCTGACTATAAGAATTTTATCGAAACAAATCAGGTTAAATATAATTCTAATAACAGAAGATTTGAAATGAATGTTGGTAAATATCGTCGAGATGCAACTGCTTGGATATATTCTAAATTTTTTCCTAAACCAAAAAACAAATGCAAAAGATACCAATTTGTAACGAATAAAACAAAAGAAAAATTTGAGCAATATAACAGCAAAAGAAACGTTAGTAGATACGAGGACCTTATTGGTTCAAATGAATTTAACGAAATAAAAGAGGCAATTGGTGAAAGTTGGTTTAACCAACGTGGTGAATTACAAGCGTGCCATGGACAAACAAATTTTGATTTTATTAGCAATATAGCTAAATATTTTAGCAAAGATTTTGATACTATAGACTTTATTGATCCAAACACAGCTAAAAATCTTAAAAGTGCAATAGGTTCTAATGATAGATCAATACAAATAAGTGATTTTTTTTCTGAGCCAAAAGAAATTGTAAAAATGCTAAAAGGCGAACCTAGTAGTATAGATGGCAACGTTGCAAAACCTGCTGATGATTTATTTGGGGAGTACATACGATATAGTAAAAATGATATTTTAACGTTTAAAGGGAAAAAACTGGTAGAAACTTTAAAACAGGGATTTGCTAATAAGAAGAGTTTTTGCACAAACAATGAAGAGTTTGAAAAATATTTTTCGATTGCGGTCGCTAGAGCGCTGTTTGAAACTTTTCAAGAAGAAAATGCAAATTATAACGATTTTATTAAGCGATTACGTGTATATATAAGTTTTATGTTTAAAAAGGAAGCTTATCAATTGGCTACCAAACACAAAAACTTTGATCTATACAAATTAAGCGAGTTAAAAAAATCGTTTTATCCTGCTCAAAGAAAGATAGAAGAGATAGCAAAAGAAAGACAACAAATAACTTCCAGAACAAACAGTTTGTCAGAGAATGATAGAAAAAAAGCTGGCTCTCGGATAAAAGAATTACAAAATACAGAAAATTTAGCGAGAGAACAAATGAATTCAATGTTTTTAACTGCACAAGATTTCGATTTTTTACAAAAATCTGAAGCACCGATAATAAACGAAGATAGTTTTAATGGATCAAATAATAAATTGCTTGAAGTTATAAAAAATAAGATAGACGAAACGGATATCATAAAACTTGCCAAGTCAAAGTTTGGATTATCAGAAAATAATGACAAACTACAACAAGGAGAAGAACAGCTTAAAATAGATTTGTATGAAAATATTGCCAAAAATATTAAATATGTCATTGATTACGATGACTTAATAAATATTATAGAAAAAGCAATAATAGACCGTCTGGGTGATAACTTAAGTAAAGCAATTTTTGACATGATAAGTGGTTTTAAAAAATATGCCAAAACTTATGAGACAGAATACAGGGAAAACACGCAAGTAATGAGAGTTTATCAATTCATACAACACGTTTTTAATGCAGTTGGATATTTAGCATTTGAAAAGTGTAATGAAAAAGATTTGCAAATGATAATTTTTAACAGGGAAAAATTTATTTTCCAATTGAGTAAAAATCGATACGAAGAGTTTTTGATTCCAGGAAAAAATGCATTCGACAGTTTGGTAATCAATTTGATTAAGGGGACATCTTTGCAAGAAAAAGGTTTGGCAGAAAATATAGCCTGGATAAAAGATATGGTACGTGGACTTGATGAAAAAACAGTTGGTGCGGAAGAAATGTCTCAATTTAGCTTGGCGGCATTTAACAAAAAAAATAGAATGCTCGGAAATGGATTTTTTAGCAACAAGAGGAAAAACAACGCAATACAAACTTTTTTCATTCCATTACAAACGATTGAAAATCACGTTTTGGAAGATAAATATAAAATATGGACAAAAAAAATAAAACCCAAACTCGGTTCTAAAATTAAGATGGCTGATCTGAATAAAAAATGTGGTTTAACTTTAAGTGATAATTGGGAACAAGTTAGTGCAGATCAAATGATAAAAGATAGTAAAACAGGTTGGATTTCTGATAAATCTTACAGACGATATGATGAAGAAGAAGACGTTGGTGAAGATATATTTAAATTCGACGACGATGATCAGACTGAAATAAAGATATCAAACATCTTGAGCGTTATTGAAAACGAATCTTATACGACAAAAGATATTGGGAATGTCGATGACAAGACTGAAACAAAAATGCCTATGCTACGCAATTTCAACAATATAAGATTGCATATATGTGAAAAAATAATTTACTTTGTGGTAGCTTTTATAATCTTAATGGCATTGATTATTTCGTTGATAAAATTAAATATTATATTTATAATCGCAACGTCAATTTTGTTATTTGTTGAGATAATTTTTGTTTGCGTGCGTCTTGTGTACGCGAGAATGTTGGGTAAAAACAATCTTAATGATTTAAATCCAAATCAAAAATTTTGTGAAACAAATGATTTTGACAAATATTTACGTTATACGAATGAGCAAAGTAGATCTGAGCAAACCGATGATATAATCTTACAAAGTACTGCAAAGGAAATAGACTAAGCATAAGTTTGAATTTTTTAATTTTGATTTTATATGCAAAAAAACAGCTAATGAAAGCTGTTTTTTGTTTTGATGGTAATGTTGACTTTACTATATGTTAACATAATTGCTTTTATATTTTTTTGTGTACAATTAATTCCTCTAGCTTTTTACATTGTTTTCTTGCCAGTTTCATACCTTTTTCATATCTTTCTTTTTTTTCTTGCTCTGTTTTATTTTATGTAAACGCCATACAACTATTGATATAAAAAATTAAAACCGGTTATAAGAATAAAATTTTATTTACCAAAAAGTAATATAATAAAAATAGTATTTTGATCTGTCATTCTAAATAAATATGTTAATAATCTCCTCTCTGCTTTTTATGTTTATTTTATTTAATTTTAATTTAACACTGCTATATTTTGCATATTACTTTTTTTGCTTGCATACAAATTGAAAATTGATTTAAAAAACTTGATTTAAAAATTTGCGACTGTTCTAATGTTAACTTGTATTTGTTTTTTTACATGGAGGTGAAATTTTTTTGCAGAAACATAAAACAATTATTCGGCTCAACAGTATTAAAAAAATTTATCGGATGGGACAAGAAAAAATAATTGCTTTAAAAGATATAAATTTGAAATTCGAGGCAAATAAAATTTATTGCATAATCGGAACTTCAGGTTCTGGCAAATCGACCCTGTTAAATTTATTGGCAGGATTGGAAAAACCAACAAGCGGTCAAATTTTGTTTAACGAAACACTTCGTTTGGATAAGTTTAATGAAAATAAATTGGCTGAGTTTAGAAAAAAATATATTGGTTTCGTTTTTCAATCTTATAATTTATTTCCAACGATGAGCGCGTTAGAAAATGTTTGTATGCCACTAATTTTTTCAGGAGTGAAAAAAAAAATTCGAGTGGTAAAAGCAAAAGAAATGCTAAAACTTGTCGGATTGGAAAACAGATTAAATCACAGACCTAATCAAATGAGTGGAGGGCAACAACAACGTGTAAGTATTGCTCGTGCTTTTGTTAATAATCCAAAAGTAATTTTCGCAGATGAACCAACGGGAAATTTGGATACTAAGACAACATTTGAAATGATGGATTTAATTACGGGCATTGCAAAAAAAAATAACCAAACGTTAATAATTGTTACACACGATTTAGAAAATTCAGATTATAAAAAAGTAATTATTCATATAAGAGATGGAAATGTTGATAAAATAGAAAATAAAAAATAAAAATATATAAAGGAGATTTTTTTTAATATGAAAAATAAGCTTAAAAAAATTTTATGTTTTACCTGCTTATTATTATTTTTTTTATCTAGTATAAAAGTAATTATCAAAGCGGATGATGAATACGAGGAAACAAAAACAAATAATGCTGTACCGAAAATAAAAATTGCTAATTTGTCAAATGTAACATTGCTTGCGGGTGAAAAAAAAACTATCACATTGAAAGTTGTAAACACTGGTGGAACTTCAGCTTATAATATTTTAGTTCAAGCTATACCTGATTCGAGCGCACCAATAAGCACAGAAATTCTTGACAATAAAAGTGAAATTGCTGTAATTTCTGCGGTTGGGAAACGAGATATAAAGTTAAGTTTAATTGCGGATGATGATGCAAAAGCAGGAAATTATAATATTAATCTTAAATATTTTTTTACAAATGAGCTGGAAACAAACTTTGAAAGCAGTGATAGTTTTAGTGTTACGGTGAAAAATAAAACTTCTGGACCGGCGATAAACTTAACTGAAATCGAAAATAACAAAACAAATATTATGCCCGGAACGGAATTTAGTTTGTCAATGGATATGGAAAATAATAGTTCACAAAATGCCAAGGATGTAAAAATCAGTCTTGACGGATTAAAAAATGATGAAATTAATTTGGCGAATTCAACGGCTGAAACTTATTTTTCTGAAATGCGTGCCGGTAGTACAAAAAAATTATCTTTTGATTTTGTTGCGTCGTCAAAAATAAAAACTGGTTCGTATCCAATAACTTTTAAAATTAGTTATAAAGATGATAAAGATGGGGAAGAAAAGACTTATGAAAAAAGTTTTATTTATCATGTAAAAGTTGGCGGCAATGAAAAACAAAAAGCTTTGTTAGAATTAACAGATATAATTTCGCCGGTAAAAAATATTAATGTTGGAGAACAAGCAAATATATCTTTGAAATTAAAAAATATTGGAGGAACAGACATAAAAAATATAAAAGTTACGGCGGTTACAGATACAGAAGGAGCTGTTGTTCCAAAAAGTTCAAGTGTGATTATCACGCCGATATTAAAAAAATCTGAATCAAAAGATTTATTATTTGCTTTTGCGCCGACAAGCAAATCTAAAACACAAAATTACGCAATAAAATTTCAAGTTGAGTATGAAAATGGAAATTTTAATGAAGATAAAGCGGAAATCGAAACTTTTGAACAGTATGCAAGTTTAAATATAAATAATCCGGAAGAAGAAACTTCTGATAAACCACAAAGCAAACCAAAAATGATAGTAAGTAATTATAGTACAAATCCTTTGATTGTAACGGCAGGGTCAGAGTTTGATTTGGATTTGGTTTTAAAAAATACGCATAAAACCAAACGAGCAGAAAATACTAAAGTAAGTTTGACAATTGATGAAGCAACAACAAGTACGAATGAACAAAAAGGAAATGTTTTTACACCTGTAAATGGAAGCACGACTTTTTTTATAGGAGATATCGCTCCGGGAGCATCAGTAAGTAAAAGATTGAGATTATATACGGTTCCGACGGCATTGCCAAAAAATTATAGCGTTACAGTTGATTTTGAATACGAAGATCAAAAGCATAATGAAATAAAATCGTCCGAGAAAATCGGAATAAATGTTAAACAAATGGCAAATTTAAGTACGAGTGAAATTAATATTCCACAAGAAGTTTATGTAAATCAGCCGACGTCAATTACATTTGATTTTTATAATACGGGGAAAGTAAATTTAAATAATTTGTTGATAAAAATCGAAGGAGACGGATTTGACGCCAAACAAAGTTCTACGTATTACGGAAAAGTTAATACGAGTACAAGTGATACGTACGAAGGAAATTTTACTCCGTTAGAAACTGGAGAAAAGACAGGAAAAATAATTATAAGTTATGAAGATGATGCAGGCGAAGTTAAAACACAAGAAAAAGATTTTGTGATTATAGTTAAAGAACCAGAGCCAGAGCCAGAAAATAATGATATGTTAAATAATTTGCCAGAAGAAAAAAAAGGAGTTAACTGGATAAAAATTTCTATTTGGAGCGCAGTAATAATAATTTTGATTTTGATTGCTGTTATTGTGATTAAAAAAATATATAAGAAAAAAAAGGAAAAAGATCTTGATGAATAATATTGATATTATTTTGATGGCATTAAAAAATTTGTTTAAAAGAAAATTAAGGACGTTTTTGACAATCTTGGGCGTTATAATCGGAACAGCGTCGATTATTGTTATGATTTCGTTAGGATTAGCATTAAATAAAAATTTTGATAATCAGTTGGATCAAATTTCGGATATAACGTTAATAAAAATTTATGGCATAGATGATGTTTTTAATAAAAATTTGCCTGAGAGTAAAAAATCAAAAATGGATGATAAAGCAATATTTAATTTTAAGCAGTTAAAAAATGTTGAATCTGTAACGCCAATTATAAATTTATATGGCATAAAAGCTGTCAGTGGAAAATATGTTGCGAATTTAAGTTTTGTTGGATTGGAACCAAGTTTTTTAAAAAATTTAGGTTATGAATTAGAATCGGGAAGACTTTTGCAAGAAGGAGATCAATTTGATATTTTATGCGGTGCGTCAATTCCGTTTTATTTTGAAAAAAATACTAAACGCAGAAATTATTATTTTTATGGTGATCAAGAAGAACAAAAAGCGCTGGTCGATGTTATGAAAGATAAAATAAAGATTTCAGTTGATTCGAATTACGGAGAAAATAAAAGTTTGATTGAACAAGATCCAGATCAAAAACCAGCAAAAGCGCATTCAGTAAAATTTGTTGGATTGCTAAAAAAAAGTACGAGCTATGCAGAATATGATTATAATTGCTACATGCCAATCGAACAGGTAAAACAGTTAAAACTTGAAAAAGAAAAATTTAATAAAAGTTCGGGCGTAAATAGTAATCGTTATGGCAATAAAAATTCTGATGGTTATGACAATATTTATATAAAATGCAAAGATTTAGATTGTGTAAAAGATGTCGCTGATCAAGTAAAAAAAATGGGATATAATTTGTATTATAACGGTGAATATTTGGAAAGTATGAAAGCGACGGCAAAAAATATGCAATCACTTTTGGGAGCGATCGGTGCAGTTTCTTTATTTGTTGCTGCAATTGGAATTGCAAACACGATGATTATGTCTGTTTATGAACGAACAAAAGAAATAGGAATTATGAAAGTTATTGGCGCATCGATTAAAGATATAAAAAAAATCTTTTTAATAGAATCATGGATAATAGGTTTTTTGGGTGGAATTGTTGGAGTTGGTTTGAGTTTAATTATTTCTCATGTTTTAAATACAACAAGTGTTTCTTTTTTTGCAATGGATTCGTTTAGTTATATGCCTGATGGAGCAGAAAAAAAAATTGTTTCGTTGATACCGGTTTGGTTATGTATAGCAGCAGTTATTTTTGCGGGTCTTGTCGGTTTATGTTCAGGATATTTTCCAGCGAAACGAGCAACTAAATTAAGTGCATTAACAGCAATTAAATCAGAATAAATTTTTTAAAATAAAAACAGCTTATAATCAGAGCTGTTTTTTTTTGAGCAAAAAAAAATTTTAATCGATTACTCTTTAAAAAAGTTAGTATATATTTTTAAAAATGCTAAAGATATATTTGGCGTTTAAAAAATATATATTTTGAAGTTGGAATTAAAATATATTTTTTAGTAATTTGGCTAAAAATAATCGCAAATAAGTTTATAGAGACCAGATTATTTTGATGATATTATAATATAAAATAGTTTTTATGCAGCGATGTAAATTTATAAATCGCTTTTATTGCATAAATAAAAATAGGAGATTGTTGGATGGAAGATAAAATTAAATCTTTTGGAAAGTTAGTGGCTGAAAGTAATAAGATAGTATTTTTTGGTGGAGCAGGCGTATCTACTGAAAGTGGAATACCGGATTTTAGAAGTAAAGATGGATTATATAATCAAAAATATAAATATCCGCCAGAATTAATATTAAGCCATGAGTTTTTTTGGAATAACACGAGAGAATTTTATAAATTTTATATAGACAAGATGAATTGTTTAAAATATGAGCCTAATATAACGCATCGAAAACTTG
>CAMVHY010000048.1 GCA_947167415.1 uncultured Clostridia bacterium | reverse complement strand
TATAAAAAAATTCTGCAAGATAAAACAAAAAAACATTTTAATGATAAGATGAAAATTAACCAATTAACAAATAAAAATAAAAAATTAGAAAATGAGCTTGGAAAAATGGAAAAAGATAATAACCTATTAACAAGCGGTACAAATAAACTGAACAAAAAAATTTCGAACTTGAAAGATAAATTACAGACTCATAAAGAAGAAAATAAAGAGTTGAACAACGAAAATAACGAATTAAAGCAGAAAAATGAAGAATTAAGCAATAATCTTGAAGAAATGAAAAGCAAGAATGAGCTATTAACAACTGAGGCGGATAAACAGAAGCAAACAATTTCGAAGTTGAAAAATAAATTATCTGGTTTTGAGAAAGAAAATAAAGAGTTGAACAACGAAAATAACGAATTAAAGCAGAAAAATGAAGAATTAAGCAATAATCTTGAAGAAATGAAAAGCAAGAATGAGCTATTAACAACTGAGGTGGATGAACAGAAGAAAACAAATTCGGAGTTGAAAAATAAATTATCTGGTTTTGAGAAAGAAAATAAAGAGTTGAACAATGAAAATAACGAATTAGAAAACGAAAATGGATCATTAAAGCAGAAAAATAAAGAATTAAGCAATCATCTTGAAGAAATGAAAAGCAAGAATGAGCTATTAACAACTGAGAATGAGCTATTAACAACTGAGGTGGATGAACAGAAGAAAACAAATTCGGAGTTGAAAAATAAATTATCTAGTTTTGAGAAAGAAAACAACAAATTGAAAAAAGAAAATCTACAACAAATTCAACAAGAAGTTTGTGATTTTTTAAAGTTAAAGGATAATACTAATATCACAGCACGAAAGTTTTCTCCAATTTACTTTTTTGCGTGGATATTTCAGTGTATTCCGTTTTGCCAAAGATATATTGATAAAATCCGTGCAATAAGAAAATTAAATCGGGAGTTTGATAATTTTAAAGATAGTTTGGCAGATTCTAAATATGTGTATACACAGACTGGAGTTTTTATAGGTGATAAAAAAATAGCCAATGAGATATTTTGCAATTTAGATCGTTTCCTTCCAAATTGTGACGATCTTCAATTACAAGAGAAATATAGTTTTATTTATTATAAATTGCTGGATTTGCACAACCACAAAATTAGTAAGGAAATATCTGAAAGTCTAAGCAATTCAATTGGTTGTTGTAGTTCATTAAAAATGAAAATAAAATCTCTGAACAAAAAGAACAAACAATATGAAATCAATGGTAGTGAAAATATTAACGCCAACAGTCTAATTGTTGGCAAGAATAATAGCGAAAAACAATATAACCTGACTTAATGAAATCAGATTAAAAGCGATATCAGTAACAACAAAATTTATATATACATGTAAAACGATTGCTTTGCGGCAATCGTTTTTTTTAACGGATTTTATTTTTTTAATCACAATTGAATGGTTTGTTTTTATAAGAATTGGCGAGAAAAATTTGTTTGCAAAAAAAAAAATTTGCACTTCGTTTTTTTTTTGATAGAATAAACAAATTGTGAATTGGAGCTATGATACAAAAAGTTACCGTTGAAAAAAAAATTTTTGAGGCGGAGAATTTTTGTGGAGCGAGCTTGATTCATGAAATCAGGCGGTTTTTCCCTGTTTTGTTTTCTATAAAAAATTAAACACGCGGAACAGTGTATTGATTATTATATTTTTTTTATGATATGCTGCCTGATGCTTTTGCTTTGTGAAAACAAAATATGGGGGTGAAAATGTGTCTGAACAAAAAATCAGGATTGTTTTAAAATCCTACGATCACAGATTAATTGATGAAGCGGTACAGATAATATTAAACAGCGTGGCAAAAACTGGAGGCAAAATTTCCGGACCGGTGCCTTTGCCAACCAAAAAAGAAATCATAACGATTTTGCGCAGTGTGCATAAGCATAAAGATTCGCGTGAGCAATTTGAACGTCGCACACACAAACGTTTGATTGATATTGTATCTGTCGGACCGAAAACAATGGAAATTCTGACAAAATTGTTTTTGCCGGACGGTGTTGAGATTAATATTAAAATCTTGTAATTTGTGGTCGCCAAAAATTTTAAAAATTTTTCATGGTCGTGATATAAACGATGTGATTTGAAAAGGAGGTGTAAAAATAATTATGCAAAAGGCCATACTTGCTAAAAAAGTTGGTATGACTCAGCTTTTTTTTGATAATGGCGAACTTATCCCAATTACTGTTTTATTAGCTGGACCGTGTTATGTTACGCAAATAAAAACTGATGAAACTGATGGATATAATGCGATCCAAGTTGGTTTTTGGGATAAAGCAAAAAATGTTTTAAAGCCGTTGCAAGGTATATTTTCGAAGTCGGGCGTTTCCCCAAAAAAATATCTTCGTGAGTTCAGATTTGCCGAACCAAAAGATTATAAAGTTGGCGACGAAATAAAAGTTGATGAATTTTCTGTCGGAGAATTTATTGATGCAACTGGAATTTCAAAAGGAAAGGGATTTCAGGGCTCGATAAAACGTCACGGACATCAAAGAGGTCCAATGGCACACGGTTCAAAATATCATCGCGGAGTAGGTTCAATGAGTTCGACAACAACGCCGGGAAGAGTAAAAAAAGGGAAAAAAATGCCGGGACATATGGGACACGAAAGAGTGACGATCCAAAATCTTAAAATTATGCGAATTGATGCTGATAAAAATTTATTATTTGTCAAAGGATCTGTTCCGGGACCAAAAAATTCGCTAATTTTTATAAAAAACAGTGTGAAAGCAAAAGCTTAAAAATTTTTAAGAAAGGAGATTAGAAATGGCAACAGTTGAAGTTATAAATATGAACGGCGAAAAAACAGGCGAAATTGATTTAAAAGATAATATATTTGGCATTGAAGCGAATCAAAATGCAATGCATACAGCGGTAGTGTATTATTTAGCGAATCAGAGACAGGGAACAAAGTGTACGAAAACAAGAGCTGAAGTTCGAGGTGGCGGAAGAAAACCTTGGCGACAAAAAGGTACAGGACGTGCACGACAAGGTTCAATTCGTTCACCACAATGGCGAAAAGGTGGAGTTGTTTTTGCGCCAAAGCCAAGAGATTTTTCTTTTAAAATCAATAAGAAGCTTAAACGTTTGGCTATAAAATCTGCATTGAGTACGAGACTAAGCGAAAAAAAATTAATTATAATGGATAAACTTGAGCTTGATGAGATTAAAACAAAAGGATTTGCAAAAATTGTTATGAATATTAATTTAAACGGCAAAAAAATTTTGTTTGTTATAAATAATAATCAGCAGGATTTAAAGTCAAGCAAAAATATTATTTTGTCAGCCAGAAATTTATTTAACGTGAAGACGATTGCTTCGGATTTAATAAACACTTATGCGGTGTTAAATCATGAATATTTAGTTTTAACGATTGATGCCGTAAATAAAATTCAAGAGGTGTTTGCATAATGGCTGATTTAAAATATTATGATATTATTTTTAAGCCGATTATGACGGAAGAAGCGATGAAAATGTTTGCGGATAAAAAATATTGTTTTTATGTGCATCCGGATGCTAATAAGGCGCAAGTCAAAGAAGCAATAGAAAAATTATTTGACGGCGTAAAAGTTAAAAGAGTAAACATCATGAATTTAAAAGGCAAAATAAAAAGACGTGAAAGAATCGTTGGCAAGACAAATAAAAGAAAAAAAGCCATAATTTTTTTAAGTGGCGAAAGCAAAGAAATAGAGTTATTTAAAAAATAAAAAAGGAGGGAAATAGATTGGCAAAAACAGATGAAATTAAAAAGTTTAAGCCGTATACACCGTCGAGACGTAAAATGACCGTTTTTCATTCGAGTGAGCTTTCGAGTAGAGAAAATAAACCATGTAAAAAGTTAATTGCTTTTGTAAAAAAGAAATCAGGTCGAAATAATCAAGGCAAGATTACTGTAAGACACAGAGGCAGTGGAAATAAAAGAAAATATAGAATAATAGATTTTAAAAGGGACAAGCGTGATGTTTTCGCAACGGTGCAGAGCATTGAATATGATCCAAACAGGACAGCTAATATTGCTTTGTTGTTATATGAAGATGGAGAAAGAAGATATATAGTTTCACCGGTCGGATTAAAAGTTGGCGATAAATTAATGAGTGGCGAGGCAGCAGAAATAAAAATTGGAAATGCTTTGCCTATGGGAAATATGCCTGTTGGTTCTGAAATTCATAATATCGAGATGAAAATTGGAAAAGGCGGGCAATTGGTTCGTTCGGCAGGAAATGCGGCGCAGTTGGTTGCCAAAGAAGGTAAATTTGTAACTATTAAGTTGCCTTCGGGTGAAATGCGATTAATTTTAAGTAAATGCTACGCAACGATTGGACAAGTTGGAAATGTTAATCAAGCACTTGTTAATTTAGGAAAAGCCGGTAGAAAAAGACACATGGGTATAAGGCCGACGGTTCGTGGATCAGTTATGAATCCAAATGATCACCCACATGGTGGTGGTGAAGGTAAATGTCCTGTTGGACGTCCGGGACCATGTACGCCTTGGGGAAAACCTGCACTTGGTTATAAAACTCGTAAGAAAAATAAAAGTTCTAATAAATATATTTTGCATCGCAGAAAAAAATAATTTGACCAGGACTAATTATTAATATCGAGGTGAAAAAAATGAGATCTTCAAAGAAAGGCGCGTTTGCCGATGGGTTTTTATTAGAAAAAGTAGAGGCTGTAAATGAAAGTGGCGAAAAAAAAGTTATACAAACTCGTTCAAGGCGTTCAACAATTTTTCCGGGATTTATTGGTCATACTTTTGCTGTTCATGACGGGAGAAAATATGTTCCGGTTTATGTAACAGAAGATATGGTTGGGCATAAGCTAGGTGAATTTGTTTTAACTCGGACTTATAAAGGACACAGTGGAAATAATAAAAACGATAAAAAAATAAAATCGTGAGATGAAATTAAAAAGCAAAAGGAGGGAAAATCGTATGCAAGAGGATTATATAAGCCGCAGTCAACAAAAACGTTTGAGAAATGCGAAACTGGATATGCGTCCGAAAGCAAGCGTAAAATTTGTTTCGATTTCGGCGTCGAAAGCAGGAGTTATATTAAGACAAATAAAAAATTGTGATGTTATGTATGCCTGTGCTTTATTAGATTATTCTACACATCATGCTTCTAAGGTGATATTAAAAATTTTAAAATCGGCAATGGCCAATGCTGAAAATAATTTGAATTTGGAGCCAAAAAAATTATTTATAGAAGAAGCATATGCAGGTCGAGCAAATATTTTGCGAAGAATAAGACCAAGAGCTAAGGGCAGAGCGTATGGAATAAAAAAAAGATTTTGTCATATTACGTTAGTTTTGAATGAAAAAACAGGAGGTTAAACATGGGACAAAAAGTACACCCCTATGGGATGCGTGTTGGATTTATAAGAGATTGGGGTTCGGTTTGGGTTGCTGATAAAAAAATGTTTCCCAAATATTTATTAGAAGATTATAAGATAAGAAAGTTTATAAAAGATAAGCTGTATGGCGCAGGAATAGGAAATATAAAAATATATCGTTCGAGTAATCGCGTTCGTGTTGTTATTTTTGCATCGAAACCTGGTGTTATTATCGGAAAAAGTGGCCAAGCGATAGCGAAATTAACTGAAAAATTGCAAACGTTTTCTGAGCAAAAGCTTTCGATTGAGATTAAAGAAATAAAAAATTATGATTCGTGTGCGCAATTAGTTGCCGAAGAAGTTGCAAAGCAATTAGAAGCCAGAATAGCTTTTAGAAAAGCAATGAAGCAATTGATTAATCGCGCATTAAAATCTATGAGAGTTAAAGGAATAAAAATTTGTGTATCCGGACGTCTTGGCGGAGCAGATATGGCACGTGTTGAGCATTGTCATGAAGGAATGATTCCGTTGCAGACTTTAAGAGCCGATATAGATTATGGATTTGCCGAAGCAAACACAACTTATGGGAAAATCGGCGTGAAAGTTTGGATATATAAAGGTGAAATTCTTCCTGATAAAAAACAAGGGGGAGAAGATAAAAATGTTAATACCAAAAAGAACTAAATATAGAAAGCAGTTTAGAGGTCGCATGAAAGGCAAAGCAACACGCGGTAATAAAATAGTTCATGGTGAGTATGCAATTATTGCTTGCGAGCCACATTGGGTTAAATCGAATCAGATAGAAGCTGCTCGTATAGCTATGACTAGATATATGAAACGTGGTGGAGTTGTTTGGATTACTATTTTTCCGGATAAGCCTGTAACTAAAAAACCGGCGGAAGTTCGTATGGGTAGCGGTAAAGGTGCAACGGAATTCTGGGTAGCTGTTGTAAAACCTGGAAGAGTTATGTTTGAAGTTGGAGGAGTTTCTGAAGAAATTGCTCGTGAGGCATTAAGGCTTGCTATTCATAAATTGCCTTTGAAATGCAAAATAGTTTCGCGCAATGAACAGGAAGGTGAGCGTAATGAGAGTTAAAGAATATGTAAAGAATTTAAATCAAAAGTCTATTGATGAATTAAAGATAGAACTTGTTGATATGAAAAAAAGATTGTTTAATTTGCGTTTTCAACAGGCGACTAATCAGCTAAAAAATACAAGCGAAATTAAAATGGTTAGGAAAAATATTGCAAGAATACAGACTCTTATTACTCAAAAACAAAGAAAAGCTGAAGAATAAAAAGAGGAGTGAATAAAATGTCTGAATTGGTAAAAAGAAGAAAAAACATGAAAAAAGTTCTTGAGGGTGTTGTCGTTAGTGATAAGACAGATAAAACAGCCGTTGTAAAAGTAAGTTATAGAGTTAAACATCCTGTTTATGGAAAAATTATAACTCGTAGCAAAAAATTTATGATTCATGATGAAAATAATGAATGTAAAAACGGTTATTTTGTCAGAATTATGGAAACGAGACCATTGTCTAAAAGAAAACGTTGGAGATTGACGGAGATTTTAAAAAAGAATGAATAGATTAGTTTAAATAAAAGGAGATGATATTTTGATACAGCAAGAGACAAGATTAAAAGTTGCAGATAATTCAGGAGCACGTGAATTATTATGTATAAGAGTTTTGGGTGGAACAAAAAGAAGATATGCAGGAGTTGGAGATATTATTATTGCGACTGTAAAAGATGCGATTCCTGGTGGAATAGTAAAAAAGAAAGATGTTGTAGCAGCAGTAATAGTTAGAACAAAAAGAGAAATTTGTCGCGATGATGGTTCGTTTATAAGATTTGATGAAAATGCCGCTGTGATAATAAAAAAAGAAGATAAAAATCCTAGAGGAACTAGAATTTTTGGTCCGGTTGCACGCGAATTAAGAGAGTGTGGATTTTTAAAAATAATTTCTTTGGCTCCGGAAGTTTTATAGTTTTGTAAAAGATAAAAAAAAGATTTTTATGGAGGTGCTTTTTATTGCTAAGACACAGGAAAAAAATAATAAAAATAGATTATAAAATAAAGTTAAAAAAAGGCGATTTGGTTAGAGTTATCGCTGGAAAAGATAAAGGTAAGGAAGGAAAAATTTTATTGGTAAATCGAAAAAATGGAACGGTTATTGTTGAGCAAATTAATATAAAAACTATGAGCAAAAAGTCGAATGGAATGAATCCGGGTGGGCTAATAAAAAAAGAATTTCCGATTGATGTTTCGAATGTTATGTATTTGCATAACGGAGTTGTAACGAAAATTGGTTATAAGATTGAGATAAAAGAAGAGAACGGAAAAAAAGTTGTAATAAAAAAAAGAATTGCCAGAAAGACTGGCGAAGTTATAGAGTAGAATTATTTTTGAGTAAGGAGGTGTAGTTTTGAGTGAGTGTATCTCATGATGTTTATGTTGAGAAAATTGTGCCCGGTATGATATCTAAGTTTAAATATAAAAATAAAATGCAGGTGCCAAAGTTAGTTAAAGTTATTTTAAATATCGGAATGAGTACGGCAGAAAAAGATATTTCGAAAGCACTTGAAAATGCGAAGCGCGATTTATTATTAATTACTGGGCAGAAAGCAATTTTTACGATGGCTAAAAAATCTATTGCAACTTTTAAATTACGCAAAGGAATGAAATTGGGTTGTAAAGTTACGCTCAGAGGCAAAAAAATGCTTTATTTTCTTGATAAATTGATTAACGTAAGTTTAGCACGTGTACGTGATTTTCATGGTGTAAGTACAAATTCTTTTGATGGACGAGGAAATTATTCGATTGGGATAAAAGAGCAATTGATTTTTCCTGAAATTGAATATGATAAAATAGATAAAATTCGCGGTATGAATATAGTTATTGTAACGACAGCAAAAAATGATTTGGAAGCAAAAGAATTATTAAGTTTGTATGGTA
>CAMVHY010000047.1 GCA_947167415.1 uncultured Clostridia bacterium | reverse complement strand
ATATCGAGCGATATTTCCTGAGATTGAAACGTTTTAGAAAAGTTTTTACTCGTTACGATAAGCTTGATTTTATTTCTATTTCTACCATTTTCATCGCTTTTATTTTTAACTTGCTTTTTATGTAAACGCTGCCTAGCCAAAATTTTATACAAATAAATTTATCATATATATTGAGTTTTATTTTTGGTATTGATATAATTAATACGATAATAAAACGAGGTGATAGTAATGATGGAAGAAAACTTGGGATCAGAAAATATTAACAGAGAAGAAGACGGCGCAAGTGAATTGAGACTTGATGGTATTGATATAATTAAAAATGAGATCGGCAATGGTGAAACTGAAATTGTTTTTGTAAATGAAAATCAAGTTGAAGTAAATTTTGACCAAGAGATTCAAAAAGTATTAAATGTTATCCAAGAAATACAGAACAAAGAAAAAAACATAACGGAGGCCAACGAAATAAAAGATAATATGGATAAGCTAATTGAAACTCTTGACAATTTGTTGAGAGACAAAAAACAATCAGTCAAAATTTGCCGATGAAAAATATGTTTATGTATCGTGGCAAATAATATCTACTACTCTTTCACAATTAAATAATATGAGCAAAACGTTTGTTGAGGACACGAACTTAAACCAACAGCAAATAATTACAAATACAATTTTCGATATTATAAAAAATATTATGGAACACAAGAAAAAATTGTTATTCACTGCTATCGAGAATTTCCAATCAAATCAACAGGATGGAAATTTAAATTTGAATTCAGCTCTATCAAATCTTATGGAAGCAAATGTAAAGTTTTTTTCCGTTTATCAAATAGATGACCAGGCGTTTGATTTTTTAAAAAAGTTTTATGGAGAGGTATTTGACAAATTAATACCAGTTTTAGATAAAAATAATATCGATGATAATTTAAAACAATATACCATCAATCTAATTGATATCATTTTTGATGGTATTCTTCGTTTTGGCAACAAAATGCTTTATGACTATGAAGATAACCCTGCATACACTATTGGTGATTTATTTATAAAAAAATATTATTTACGGAACAACATAAACAATAAAGTTGATTGGCGAGTTCCAAATCTCGATAGATTTATTGACCAATATTTTAATTTTGGTACATATCATAAATACATGGATTATTTTCCAATAAAAATTGATCTAATGGGGGAAAAAATTGGAATTTTAAGAAATGGTCAAGTAAACAATTTAGACGAAAAAGTTGCTATTGACTGGACAGAAAAATATGAAAAAAGTGAAAAATTTGTTTACAGCTATTTCGATTTTGATCCAAAAGAATTTTTTGATCTTAAGAATAATTCCGATGAAGCAAAAAAATTCAGATTGAATATGGGTTATGTGATATCTTTAGAAAAAGATCTTAAACATATTTGGTATTCATGTAATAATTTATTTCGTGGATATAAACAAGCTTGTAAAAATAATGCAAATTCAGAAGAAGCACGCGGCAAATATAAAAACATAAAAAAAGATCGAGCTGATATTTATAGTGTTTTTCGTGAACTTGAAACGGAAAAACAAAAATTATTAAAAAAACGATTGGTTAATATAATAAGAACTAAGTTTATGTGAAAAAATTTTTCGTTTATCGCTTTTGATTATTACATTTCCAATTTATGCATCGGTTTTTATTTTAATCAAAACGTTGAGAAAGTTCTTCCATTGTTTTCTTTTAGGATTAGAATGCATAGGAAAACTACTGGTCTTTAAATATAGAGATGATTGCAAAGATGTATGGGCTAGAGATTGCGAGTCGGGAAATTTAGACGGATTAAAAATAAACGGCAAAGAAATTAGCAGAAGAATAAAATTGTATGAAACCAAAAACTGGCTTTTTTGGCGAAGAAGATTATTTCCAATTGATTTAGCAATTCATATTATCATTGGAATTTTTTTGGCGATAAAAAAAATTTTCACGTCGATAATAAAAGTTTTTGTTACAGCCTGTAGAGTTGGAAGCGATATTATTTCTGATGACGCATTTTTGTATATGTTTAAAGATAATGATGTATTGTATAAGTCCTCAGAGGTAATTTGCAGTCTAGATAGTGAAATCTCTGTCCTGCCAGATACGAATATCAAAGTTCGAAATAAATTTGTAGACATGATTTGTCCAAGAACTCCGTGTTATGATTTTGCAAAAGAACCAAAATCCGCTTGGGAACATTTTTTATGTTTAACCGGATTTAAAAGTATTAAAAACGCTGAACATTATGATGAATATGCACACAAACATTCAGGTACACCGAGACTTAATCTTTTGGGACTATAATATGATATTGTAATCTAAAGAGAATGTTAAAAATTAAACTTACAAAAGCCAAATGATTGGCTTTTTTTATTGATCTTGCCAATTTTTATTTTAAAACAAAGTTATGGATGTAAATTTAGCTATTAATCATAATTTTTTATTGACAATATTTTATTTTGTGATAAAATAATAATAGAATTAGTAAAAAAAGACAAGGGAAGGATTGATTATGTCAGAAATGAGTGCGAAAAATATTTTTGCTAAATTTACGGAAGTAGCAAGTAAACTTATTGTTGATTTCAAAAATATAGATTACTATTCTAAACCTAATCAAGAAGAAAAAATTAATAATATAATTTATAAGCAAGATTTGTATAATAAAAATGATATTGAGAAAGTTATTAACTATATGAAGCAAGAACTGTCTGCAATCAATGAAAATATAAATTCTGAAACTGATGATAATAATATAGGAGGAATTAGTAGTAAATTTAGTTCCATTGAATATTCTTATGATAGATTTTTCCTAAAATGTAATAAACAATATAAAAATGGAACCCTTTCGCAAAATTTATACAACCTAGTCAAAGAACATCGTGGCTTAATTTATACCAAAGCTTGTAATTTCAAAGCTGTAAAACTGCATTTGAAAAAAGAAAAATTTGTGCAGGAAGAAATAAGTAAATTTCAAACACTCACCGGTAAAGAAAAATCTTTGCGTGTATTTTTGTTAGTAATTGCATTTCCCATTTATGCACCAATTTTTATTTTAGTGAAAGCTATTAGAAAATTTATTTATTGTCTTACAATGGGATTGGAAGTTGTCGGGCTCATTTTTTATCGCGTTATTTCTAAAGATAAGAAATGGGGAGATTGTAAAGATGAATGGGCAAAAACTTGCGAAACAGGAGAGTTAGATGGAATAAAAATAAACGGTGAGGAAGTTTGTAAAAGAATTAGATGGTACGAAACAAGTCGATGGCTTTTTTGGCGGCGAGTATTTTTTCCAATTAATTTAGCTGTTTTTCTTGTGATTGGTGTTGTTCTTGCAGTATTTAAATTGATTAAGTCGATATTTAAAATTTTTGTGGTGGTTTACAGAATCATAAAAGATATTCTAAGTGATAATCCGTGTGCGTATATATTTAAAAAAGAAGGTCTATTTATGTATAATGAATCGGATTTCCTTTCGCTTTCCTTTTCATATACAACGTCAACACATGAATTGCAGTATGTCCACTTACAACCGATAGCGGTTGCTGAAAATAAACATATAAAAATAAAAAATAAATTTATAGATATGACTTGTCCAAGAATTCCTTGTTATAATTTTGCGGAAAAACCAAAATCCGCTTGGGAACATTGCAAATGTTTGACAGGATTTAAAAATATTAAAGATGCTGAACTTTGGGATCAATATAAACATTGGGAGAGCAAATATAGAGAGTCTGATCTTTTTGCCAGCTCGTCAGAAATTTCGTAAAAAAAAGAAGCCAATTATTTGACTTCTTTTTTTTAAAAATTAATTTTGCTATTTTTTTTTATTAATCCCGTCGATTTTTAGCTATGATTATATATCTTATTAAGTTTGCTAGTGCAGAAACGGCAGCAGCAACATATGTTAAAGCAGCTGCACCCAAAACTTTTTTTATTGCCGGCATTTCGCTTTCATCCAAAAAATTATTTTGCGTTAATAATTTTATTGCTCGACGTGAAGCATTAAATTCAACCGGTAAAGTCACCAATTGAAAAATAACAACTATCGCAAACAAAATTATCCCCAAATTTAAAATAAAACTACTTCCACGTGAAAATATTAGACCGATAAAAATTAATGGCACGGACAAATGCGAACTAAAATTTACGAGCGGTACAATCGAACTTCTTAAAACCAACGGAAAATATTCTTCCTGATGCTGAATCGCGTGACCTGTTTCATGCGCGGCAATCCCTATCGCAGCAAGCGAATTACTTTCATAAACATCATGTGACAAATTTAAAGTTTTATCTGCCGGATTATAATTATCCGTTAATTTTCCCCTTGTAATTTTTACTTCGACATCATTTATTCCCGCAAGCATTAGTAATTGCCGAGCTACATCTGCACCAGTAAAACCTTGCCGATTGTTAACTTTGCTATATTTATTTATATTATAATTTACTTTAAACTCGGCGTATAAAGCCAAAATAATTGCCGGTAACAAAAAAATCATAGTCGGATCATAATAATAATTAAAATACATAATAAAACACACTCCTTTTTAAATAACTCACGCCAAAAAATCATTTAATTCTATTTTATGTCCTTTTAAATAATCTTCTGCTGACATAATTTTTCCACCCTGCTCCTGAACTTTCGTAATCAATAACGCTCCGTTAAAAGTTTTTACGGCAAAACCATTTTTATTCACAGCGATTATTTGCCCCGGCTTTTCATTTCCATAAATATTAAAATCTTGCAAACCCCAGATTTTTAAAATTTTATCTTTATAAAAACAAAAAGCGCCAGGCTTTGGATCTAATCCCCTTACAAAATTTATTATTTCTCGCGAGCTTTTAGACCAATCAATTTTACAAAATTCTTTTTTTATCAAACTCGTATAACTTGCAAGCGAATCATCCTGCTTTTTAAAATCTATATCTTTTATTTCGCCCGATTCAAGTTTATCCAAAAAATTTATTAATTCATTTGCACCAATCTCAGCCAGTTTATTATATAAGCTACCAAAATTATCCTCCGGCAAAATCTCACATGTCGCCTGTGAAATAATATCCCCCGTGTCCATTCCTTTATCCATTCGCATTAAAGTTATTCCTGTGACATTTTCCCCATTTATAATCGCGTAATTAATCGGTGCCGCTCCACGATATTTTGGCAACAAAGAACCATGAATATTCAAAGCAAAATATTTTGGCAGACTCAAAATTTCCTCAGGAATTATTTTCCCGTATGCCGCAACAACAAAAAAATCTGGCTGCATTCTTTTAAATTCTTCCAGCACCTCTGGATCTTTTAATTTTTTTGGCTGCATAATTTTTAAATTATTCTTTATCGCAAAATCTTTTACCGGAGAAAAAATTATTTTATGTCCGCGTCCTTTTGGTTTATCCGGCTGTGTAACAACACAAATTATCTCATGGTTTTTATCTAAATATAATTTTTTTAGCACGCTTAAAGCAAATTCAGGCGTCCCCATAAAAATTATTCGCATAAAATACTACTCCTCTTCGTAAATCATTTTATCCGTAAATAAAATTCCATCCAAATGATCTATTTCGTGTGATAAAACATTTGCCATTCTTTTTTCTCCGATAACAATTATTTCTTTTCCGTTTACATCTAAGCCTTTAACTTTTACAAACGCCGGACGAATTACAACACCATGAATATTTCTTACTGATAAACATCCTTCATGACTTTCCTGTTCCCCTGATTTTTCTATAATTTCCGGATTAATAATCGCAACATTATTATCATTATTATCAACTGCAATTATAACTCTTTTTAAAATTCCAACTTGAACTGCTGCAATTCCTATCCCTCCGGATAATTTTAATGTCTCTGCCATGTCATTTAATAATATTTTTAAGCCATTATTTATATTTTCGATCGGTTTCGATATTTTTCTCAAAATCGGATCGTCTTCAAATCTTATTCTTCTGATTGCCATTTTATTTCCTCCAAAATTTAATTTTTTTTATCACAACACAAAAATTATATCATAAAGCTTGGATTCAAACTTAAATTAATTTTTTTATTAACCAATAATTTTTTTGCTTGCATAAAATTCACACAAAACAAAACAAATTTTTTAAGCTCTTCTTCATTTTTATGCTTAACAAAAATTCTTTCTCGATAATTATTTTTTATCTTAGAAATAATTGCTGGCGCTGGTCCCAATATTGCAAATTTATTTTTTCTATCACACTTAAGCATTATTTTTTTTAACAAATCAATTTTAGTCTTTAATAAATCTAAATCTCTAGAAGACATCAATACACAAAAAATATTTGTAAACGGTGGATAATCCATTAACTTTCTAAAATTTATTTCTTGCTCATAGAAACTTTTATAATCATTATTTTTTGCGCAAATAATACTATAATGCTCCGGATTATAAGTTTGTATTATCGCGCGTGCATCCGTTTCATTTCTTCCAGCTCGTCCTGAAACTTGTGAAAGTAATTCAAACGTCCTCTCACTCGAGTTAAAATCTCCGTTATTTAAAACTACATCCGCACAAATTACTCCAACAAGTCTCACATTAGGAAAATTTAATCCTTTCGCAATCATTTGTGTTCCGATTAAAATATCTGCTTTGTGATCAAAAAATAATTTAATCGCTTTCTCATAATCAGATTTTTTTTTAATTACATCTGAATCCATCCGCAAAATTTTTTTATCACCAAACATTTTTCTCGTTTCTAATTCAATTTTTTCCGTTCCCATTCCAAACGCTTTTATATATTTTGATTTACAATCCGGACAAATTTCAGGCATCAAAATTTTTTTACCGCAATAATTACAAACCAAACTTTTATGTTTATTATAAAAAACATAACTCACATCACAATTATCACATTTTAAAACCAAACCACATTTCCTACACGAAACAAAATTTGCATATCCACGACGATTTAAAAATAAAATTACCTGCTGATTTTTATCCAGCGTTTTTTTTATCTCATAAAATAATTTCTTGCTAAAAATATTTTTATTTCCCGATAATAATTCTTGTCGCATATCAACTATATCCGTCTCAATAATTTTTTTATTCACACGATTTTTCATTTCAAGCAAATAAATTTTTTTTTCTTGTGCAAAATAATAAGTTTTTATACTTGGCGTCGCCGAACCTAAAATTAAATTTGCTTTATGCAAATCACAAATTTTTTTCGCAACTTCATAAACATTATATTTCGGCGTAATTTCAGACTGATAACTTGCCTCATGTTCTTCGTCAATAATAATTAAGCCTAAATTTTTAAACGGAGAAAAAAGTGCTGACCTCGCACCCAACATAATAAAAATTTTATTTTCATTTGCGTTTTTCCAATTTATAAATCTTTCGCGTTTGCTTAATTTGCTGTGCATCAAACCAATTTTATTTTTAAATCTAGAAAAAAATAAATCTGTCATTTGAGTTGTCAAAGAAATTTCAGGCAACAAAACTATTATTTGCTTTCCTTCAGCCAAAATTTTTTCCATCACATTAAAATAAACTTCTGTTTTTCCGCTTCCTGTTACTCCATGCAATAAAATCGGTTTCAAATCTTTTTGATTTATTTTATCCAAAATAAAATTTTTTGCATATTCTTGCTCATGCGTTAAAATCTTCTTTTTGCTCAAAAAATTATTTTCTGGCTCGACAAAATCAAATTCAAAATTTTCATTCCTAACACTTTTTTGATTCGGCAACATTAATCTTAAACAGCTTGCAAAATCACAATAATATTTTTCTTTCATCCATTTTGCCAGCTCAATATTTTTTTTATCGATAAAAATCTCGTTATCAATTTTTTCTATTGGTTTAATTTTTTCCAAATCAAAATCAATTTTTTCAGTCAAATTTATTACGATAGCCTCTTGCAATTTTTTTGATTCCCCAAAAAAAACATAAACCAACGCACCAATTTTTATTTTATTTTCTAAATCACTTGGAACTAAATAAGAAAATTCCCGATCAAGATTTTTGTTTTTACTGGACAAAATAATAACTTCGGCATACATATTTTTTTCTCTCACTTTAATAACAAAATAAAAAAATCAAATCATGACTTTAAAAAAATCACAATCCGATTTTAATTTAATTTCAGCTTAAATAAATTTTTTATGCTGGAAAATATATTTTCTCAAAAAACAATGTTGGATATAAAAATTTTTTTGTCAAAATAGGGCTTAGATATAAATAAAAGTTTTTTTGCAGAACAATCAGTGTAATAATAACAATCAAAACGATAGATCTATTTTCTATATCAAAAAAGTTGGCTTATTTGTATTAAAATCTTTTTTATATGTGCAAAAGATTTTTAAAGATTTATTCGATGGGCAAAAAACGGAAAATGGGAAAGATTGGCTAAAGTTTT
>CAMVHY010000046.1 GCA_947167415.1 uncultured Clostridia bacterium | reverse complement strand
ATTGTTATTAGTATATTTAATCTGGAACTTCGTTGCTTTAACACTACTTGTTGCTGCCATATTTTTCACTCCATTAAAATAATTTGTATTCCGGAATACTTTTTAATACTAATTTTTATAAAATGCAGCTTAAATATAATCTTTTTCAAAAAATATTTTTTGGTTCTCTCTTATAAAAAATTTTGACAAAACATCAAAGCAAATAAATTTCAAAATCAGATTTATTTATAAGTAAATATTTAAAAAAATAAATATTAACTATTAATTCCATGTTAACGTAAAAAAAATTTTCTGATGATATGTATTAGATTCTAAATTTAATTATCGTTTACATAAAATAAATAACGAAAATAAATTATTTAACCAACAAAAACAAAAATCAAACCTTGTTCGATGCGCTTTTTATTTTTATTTCAGAACTACTTATTATTTGGTTATTTTCTTTTTTGTCTTCCTTTATTTTTTTGTATCCATCCTACCAATTTTTTCTCTTTATTGGCTTGTATCTTTATTTTGTGTAGACAACGTCTAACAAATATTTTTATTGTGATATTAAAGTTTTTGGTTTTATATTTTTGATTATATTTTTTTAACTTAGTTGGTTTTGATATTACACGAGAGATTATATTAAGATGGTTATAAATATTTTTTTACTTGTGAGATGATTTGTTTTGAGACTAAAAAAAAGGGATATATTATTATTTTTTTCGGTAATTATTTTGGCGCTGTTAGGTTTGGTTGCAATCGGAAGTGCAACTCATATTTATGACGTAAATATAATTTCAAATAAATTCTCGGGACAAAAAGTTTGGTTTGCAATTGGTTTATTTTTAATGATTTTATTTTATTCTATCGATTATGACTTTATAAGTAAGTTTTATATTTTGATTTATGTTTTAAATTTAATTTTGCTTTTAGCCGTAATAATAATTGGCAAACATGATAATAAATCCGTAACAAGATGGTTAATGTTTGGTCCGATTGGAATTCAACCGTCTGAATTTTCCAAGCTGTTTATGATTTTATTTTTGTCAAGTTTAACAAGCAAATATCCTGAGAGATTAAATAAAATAAATTGGCTGGTTTTTATTTTATTAATTTCTTTTTTGCCCGTAATTTTAATTATTAAGCAACCGTCTCTTTCTGCCGGAATAATTGTTTCGTTGATAATATTAATTATTTTATTTGTGGCGGGATTAGATTATAAATATATCTATAAAAGCTTGTTAATTTTTGCGCCCGTACTTATTTTTTTTCTCTGGGATATTTTTAGTACTAAACATATTTTTATGAATCAGCTTGTCAAATATAAAATAATTAAAGAATATCAGATGCAACGTATACTTTCGCTAGTTAATCCGGATTTATATAGCAAAGATTTTTATCAGACAAAATATTCTATGTTTGCGCTCGGGTCCGGAAAATTATTTGGCAAAGGTTTATATAACGGCATGATAAATAAATTAAATTATTTGCCAGAAGCTCATAACGATTTTATTTTTTCGGTTATAGGCGAAGAATTTGGTTTTATTGGTTGCTTCGTAGTTTTATTTTTATTATTTTTTATAATTTCGATTTGCTTTTTGATCGCAAAAAAATCAGGGACATTTTTGGGTAAATTGATTGCTTCTGGAGTAGCAGGAATGTTTGCTTTTCAAACTTTTATTAACGTTGGCGTTGCAAGTGGAATTTTGCCAAACACAGGAATGCCGTTGCCTTTTATAAGTTATGGTGGAAGTTCAATGTTAGTAAATATGATTGCGATTGGAATCGTTTTAAACATAGATTCTTTTTCGCGTGAATAAAAAAAATCGGCTTGCAATTAATTTTTTTTGTGCAAAAAAAAAACAGACGCAAAAAATCTTGCATCCGCTTTAAAAATAAATTTTTGTTTATAATCAAATATTAATCTCCAATTCCTCCGATTTTTTCTTCTTGATTATCGCTTGCTGTGGAAATTATGTTTAGATTATTATTAATTTCTTCATTTGCTTTATTTTCATTGAGTATTTTTTCTTTTTCTGGAGGCGCCATTATCTTTTTCATATCATCAAGTAGTTTTTCCACACATGTTTGATATTTCTCATAATATTTAAACGGTGTCGGTTTATTTTGATCGCGATCATTAGCTTGCAAACCAAATTTTTCATTTGCTTGCTCTAACCTCTTAACAAAAGGTTGCAACCAATTTTTTTCGGCGATTGAATTATTGAGGCTTTTTTTTGCCTGATATAATTGATACAAAGAAACAAATGTCCAGATTATCGTAAACCATTTCCAATTTAAAGTCAGTATTTGATTTATTTGATTATTGAGGTTTGAAATCTGTGAACTCAAGCGATCGTATGTTTTTTTGTACTGATTATATTCATCAACTTTGGAACATAGTGTTTTCAACATCTGCCATAGATTAATATTTTTATCTTTGATATCTTGCTCGCGTTCACCAGCATAAATTATTAATCCTAAAACAGCTTTCCAAATGCTTTCATGAAACTTTGAAGCATCTTTAATAAAACGAGAAATTACAGCACGACCATGTTCATTACTATTCGAAAATAAATTTAATATTAGCTGATATCTTTTTTCAATAATGTTCTCTGGCAAGTACATGAGCTTGTTATGATTTATAGCACGAAAATGATAATCCTTTTCAAGACCAAATAGCCACAAACCATCATATTTGCTAAACCCAGAGTCACATTTTTTGTTGATAATGCGATTTAAATTATTTTTAACACATTGCGGACAATTTTCATTTTTATCTAAGAAATCTAAAACGTTACGATATGTCTCAAAAAAATTTCGTTTAACATTAACTAAATCCAGTAACCAAGATTTGGTCAGCGGGTCATTTTCGTTTTTAAAGGCTTCAGTAAACCCCGCCAGTTTTCGCTTACCATATTCCTTTAAAATCTTTAACAACGGTTCCGGACATCTACAGTTATTCTCATTTATCTCAAAATTATTCTCTTTTGACTTATATTTACTTACACAAATATCAAACAAATCTTTTGGATCTTTAAATATTTTTTTTATCTCATCGTAATATTTATATTGATTTAGTGTGTTAAGCAACAAGATCATTTTTTCCGGATCGTCTGTTTCTCTCAAAGCACCGACTAATGAGTCTATCTTAAAGCCTTTTGATAAACTTTTACAAACTATCTCATTTGTATCTTTCAAATGATCTTTTATCTTTGGGCATAATTTTATATAAATATCCAATGCAACTAATGGAGACTGAGCTTCACAACCCCATCCATCAAAAATCACATAAAACAATAAAACTAATTTCTTAGGATCGTCTGTTTTTTCAATAAAACTTTTAATGTCATCAATATGATACGAAAATAAATCTGCGATCGAAATATTAAGTGATGCATCTGCTATTAATTTAGCATTAAACTCATTTATTTCTGGATAACTTTTAAGGAAATCATCCAAAAACTCACCAGGAGTTTTAAAAAAATCGGTAATTGCCACTTCTGATTCAGGCAAGTCACGTCTGTAACTAGCAGTAACTTCCCATAAAAATTTGCTTTTCCATGTATTATCATTTATGTTGTTAAGACTTTTAATACACTGGTATATTTCCTTCCTAGAATATACCAAACACAAGACATAAAACAAATCCGAGCCACCACTACGCCATGTCACAAAAAATTCATCTTGGTATTTCAAATCTGGAAAAACTTCTGCATAAACATCCAATAAATCATTAGGCGACTGAAATTTTTTGCGTGTTACTGATTTCCACTTCCGTAAAACATCACACAGTTTAGGTGTTTTTTTGTCTCCTTCGTTTATAATCTTGTCATGATAACTCTCAAAGTGGAGATAATTTGTTATACCAAATCTTGTTTTCCAAGAAACATTTTCATTATTTAGCCATTCAGCTAGTTCATCTAATGCTGATTGGAAATATTTAAACTTCATGAGCTCGGTGGAAAGATGTATGTCAGCCGCAAAAATATCCTTATTTTTGTTTGCAGAGACATTTTGGCATTTTTCTTTAGCTATGTTTACAAATTTCAAACGAAACTGAGCAAATTGAGCATGCCAACCTAAATTTTTTACATCCGTTTTCAATAATATTTCGTCGCCAAACGACAAAACAACTTCAAAACAAAATTGTGGCGTAAGATTTGTTTCAGCTAATTTTTTAGATATTTGCGATAAATATTCAGACGTTTTTATTGCAGGCACATCAGTCATAATTTTTGTAAAATATTTTTTCACGCAACCAAATTTTGATTTATCCTTATATATTTTTTTCGCTTCTGATTTTTCCAAGTACGATAAGAGATTATCTACAATTTTTTTTGCGTTTTCAGGGTTTTTGTTGTTTTGATTTCTATCCCAATCTTTATCAAGAAAACCAATAAGCAAACCACAACTCTGCTCCCAAGATAATTTATCTTGAAATTCATTCAATAAGTTATGAACGTTATCCACTTTTATATCATAATTTTGCATTAAAGCCGTATCCAAAAAAAATTTTAAAACTCTAAATAAGACTTCTCCAACTTCACCATTCGAGAAAATCTTATTATGTTTTTTGATAAAACTTTCTATTTCATTAACTTGAAACCAATCATTTTTTTTGACAAAAAGTTTCACGCAATTCACAAAAGCATCACGATTTTTTTTTGATACATCTTCTAATACATCTAATACATCGTTTTTCAAGGTATCAAACGATATTTCTATATTTGAATTATTTTGCATTACAAACACCCTACCCTAATTTTTTTTGACTCTATAAATTAATTACAAACTATTTATTTTTAGTCCTTGTTATTATATTATAAAAAAATTTTGTAGGCAAAATAAATTTAAGCTGTGAATATTATTTTTTTAATGGTATTTCTTTTTCATTGAATAAATATTTATTAAAAAAAATATCTTGGTGATAAATTTTTTTTATTATCGGTTTTACATAAAAAAAACGGACGCAAAAAATCTTGCATCCGCTTTAAAAATAAATTTTTATTTATAAACAAATATTAATCTCCAAAATAAATTCCAAGTGATTTCGCAATCTTTACAAGTTCGCCTTTTGGATCAACAAATTTTGGCTTTTCTACGACCTCTTCCAAACTCACATAACTTATTTCATTATTTTTTAAGCAAACCATATTGCCAAACTTTTCTTCTTGAATTAAATTCAAAGCACCGTAAGCATATCTCAAAGATAAAATTCTATCAGCTGCAGAAGGTTCCCCTCCACGTTGAGTGTGTCCAAGCGCAACACTTCTTACCTCATGATCTTTTACAATCAATTCCAAATCATGAGCAATTTTTGCACCGACTCCACCAAATCTAACTGGATCTGGACTATCAGAAACAATTTTTCCAATTACTGCTTGTCCACCTTTTTCTTTTGCTCCTTCGGTTACGACTATTATCGAAAAATGTTTTCCTAGTCTATCACGTTGTTTTATTTTTTCAACAACTTTATTTAACTCATACGGAATCTCCGGAATCAAAATTACATCCGCAGAACCAGCAAGTCCTGCACGCAAAGCAATCCAGCCTGCATTTCTTCCCATGACTTCAACAACAAAAATTCTGTGATGCGATTCAGCAGTCGTATGTATCCTGCCTAAATTTTCCGCAACAATATTTACTGCAGTATCAAAACCAAAAGTAGAATCTGTAAAACCTAAATCATTATCAATCGTTTTTGGCACACCGATAACTTTTATTCCTTTCCTAGAAAAATCTCTTGCACTCGTAAGTGTTCCATCGCCGCCCAAAACTATTAAAATTTCTATACCCATATCTTTCATATTTTTTATTGCTACATCCGAAACATCTTTTTTTACAAAATTACCATCGTCATCCTTTACAAAATAATCAAACAGATTATCTTTATTAGAACTATATAAAATCGTTCCGCCACGATTTAAAATTCCTGACGTTGTTGCTGGCGTTAATTTTACATAATCATTTTTATATAAACCCTTATAACCTGATTTATATCCAATTATTTCGCAATCAGGTTTCCAATTTTTTAACATCCTGACTAAAGCATAAATTACCGAATTTAATCCCGGGGCATCGCCTCCGCCTGTCAAAATTCCTACTCTCATAAAAATTATCCTCCGCTTTTATTTAATTTTATTGCTTAAATTTATCTTTAAAAGAATCATATGCAAAAACTGCAGCAATTGTTTTGCCATCTGTAACTTTGCCTTCATGAATTAATTCTTTCGCTTCCGATAAATTATATTCTTCTATGCTTATAAATTCATCTTCGTCAAAATTTTGTTTGCCCATTAAAAAATCATCAGCCATAAAAATATTTACCAGCTCATTACAAAAACCGACTGACGAATACATTTTAAACATAAAAAACAATTTTTTTGCAATCAAACCTGTTTCTTCTTGCAATTCTCTTTTTGCACAATCCTCCGGACTTTCATTTTTTTCCATTATACCCGCCGGAATTTCAAGAGAGTAATTTTTAATTGCATGTCTATACTGCCGAACAAAAATTATTTTTTGGTTTTTTATTGCCAATACCGCACTACATTCGTCGTGCAAAATTATTTCTCGCTCAGCAATTTTTTTATTTGGCAACTCAACCAAATCTTTATAAACCTTAATTATTTTACCAGAATATATTTCTTGCCGATTTTTTTCATCCTCCATTTTTATATCAACCTCCTTTTACAATTAATCAATTGCCATTTATAAATAAATCTTACAAATTATAAGCTTGCCAAAAAAAAATTCAATATGCATCAAATTATTTGTCTATGAAACCAAACAAAAAACTGTTTTTTGAAAGAAAAATAGTTGCCGAAAAAACTCTTATTTTATTTTTTCATATCTTATCATTTTGAATTTAATAGCCATGTAAAATCAATTTGTTTGATGGAAATTTTTATTTTTTAATCTCTGTTGTTAATCAAAAAAAATTAAATGGCTTGAAAAATTAATTTTTATCCGTTAAAATTGCGTTTGAGTTTAAAACTCGAAATTCAATTTTGAAAAAAGTTTGATATTGGACTAAAAAAATTTTTAGACTAAAAAAAAATTTTAATTAGGTGGATTTGACGAAATTTAGCACAGAAGAAAATTCAAGTTATAAAAATTCCGAAGCAAAAAAAATGTTGGATACTAAAAAAGCTAGTATAAGAAATGAAATGATAGCTTGGGGCTTCGGAACTATTTTAGGAATCGGGATTTCTGCTGTTGGATCATTGAGTGTTTTAGGAATTTTAAGTTTGCTGGTGGTTTTACCTTGGATTTTGGTTGGTTTAGGAACAACAATTATTTTGATATGTAATAAAAGGTTTTTATTTCATTTGTGTGATAGACATATTACGACAATATACTCAAAAACACGGATGTTTGCTGTATTTTTTAGTTATGTTGTGCTGGCTATTTCAAGTGGAATCAATTTACTACCAATCTTGACTTCTCTGACATATCTTTTGTTTCGCAACTACAAAACAGGAAAACCATTGACTATGTTTAATCGTCAAAATTTAGGTCTTGCTTCTAACCATTTAATATTTGGTGGAATTGCTTTAACAATAACCTTAGCGATTGCAGTTTTTGTTTTTAATTTTTCGCCTTTGGCATTTGTTGCTGTTGCTCCGCTGTTTGTTTTGGGAATTTTGTTTAAGATTGTTAGTCGGCTGGTAGGCGACAGAGATCGCGCAAAAGGTGAATCTCATGTGGTCGATTCTGTCTCTTCACATTCGCGTCAGCGTCAGCTTGAAGAAGAAGAAATATTTGCTGTTTCTTTGAAGCGTTGTTTTTGTTGTGCGCCACAGAAAGAATATTATGATAATGTGGTTGAAGATGAATAACACATGTAGTCTGGCAAGCGTTATCCTGATCCATCTCCAGAGGAAATATTTAACAAATTTAAATATGCCAAATAAAACAAAAAGGATAATACTAGGCAACGTTTGCATAAAAAGCGAATCAAAAATAAAAACAAGGGAAATGATAGAAATAAAAATAGAATCAAGCTTATCATAACGAGTAAAAACTTTTCTAAAACGTTTTAATCTCAGGAAATATCATTCGATAATATTGCGATGTTTATAAAGTTGTCGATCATAACTCCAAGGTGACTTACGATTTTTTTTTAGGTGGAACAACTGTCTTAAAGCCGTGATTTTTAGCTAAAGCTAAAGTTTTATCATCTTCGTAAGCTCTGTCCATCACGAGATAATTATTATTTTTGGAATATATGGATTCAATCAATTTTCTTCCTTCGGGAGCATCGTGAGAATTGCCAGGAGACAAGCGAAAAACCACTGGACATGAAGATGTACAACATAAGTGTAACTTAGTTGTCAGGCCACCTTTTGAACGTCCAATGCTTTGTTTCTGATTCTTTTTATTCTTGTTTGCATCTGGACTCACCTTTATGCTCGTACTATCGATAAAAAGTATATTAAGCAGTTTTTGCTTTTTCATAGCTTCTAAAATTTT
>CAMVHY010000045.1 GCA_947167415.1 uncultured Clostridia bacterium | reverse complement strand
AAGTTACGTTTTTAGCTAGTATAATGAATTTTATGTATGGATTTAGAAATGCTCAAAGATTATCTGATATAATTGACAGTGCACTTGAAAAAGTTGAAATATATAAAAAATTGTGTGAGTGCAAAGATCCACGTGCACTTGAGAAAGATTTTTCAAATTCAATTGAAGATGAAAAAAAAGAAGGATATAATTTTGACAAGTCAAGGTATTGGAGAATAATGACAAATGAATATAAAGCTAGTGAATTTAAGATAGTGCTTTGGCACATGATTTTAATTGGTATTTTAAGTATTACAAAATCTGACTTGAATTTTGATTTTGACATTGAGAAAACGAATGTAGATGGTCACTTCCGTAATTTGATATACAATTGTGTTGCTAGCGATAAATTTAAAAACAAGATTTTAAGTTTTTTGGCAGTCAAGGCTCACCCTTACCCTTTTTTTATGTTGCTATATGTATTTCTTTTAGAATCATTGGAAATTGCACCTCAAGATGGAAATAAACCTGTGTTTTTTAAAAAAATATGTGTGTGTTTTTTAAAAATTGCTTTTTATAAGATGGAAAGGATTGCATCTTCAAAAGAACAAAAAGATACTGACTTTTTAAATAATTGGCGAAGTTTAGTTTATGAATTAAAAGAATATTTTTATTGTCATAAAAAACATGGTTGGCGAACAAAAAGTATGGCGCAATACCTTTATCTTACAGGAGAGTTAGAAGATTGGTGGAAACGTTATAAAAATGAGTTTATTGTTTATTTTGGCTCCGATGTTATTGATTTTTCTCAGAATCAGTATGCTTTAAATTTTCGTTATTTTCTACCTTATTTAAATAAAATCGAACCTCTTTCAGAAAGATATAAGAAAACAAAAGAATTTTGGGAAATGTTTTTTTCAACTGAAATTTCAGGTTATAAAGTTTTGCATTTTAATAATCTTAACTCATCGTTTATGAATGTTGCAGCATATTTAAGTATGGATCAAGTAGAATCAGTGTGGAAGGATTTGGTTTGTTCTGATCTTAAAGAAGTGATCAAACCTGAACAGTTGTTAAAAAAAATATGTGATGAACATGGATATAATTGCAAAAATACTCAGGATGAGTTAAAAGGATGTATGTCTAAATATGTTGTGGCTAATCGCAACAAACAAATGGCAGTAGACGAAAAAGAAGTTAGTTCGTATTTTGACGAATTAGTTGTTCGTTTTTTCGAAATGAAATGGGAAAATTTATCTACTGATGATAAAGATTTTATAGAATATGTTTCTAAAACAATTATCAATAATCAGGATACACAGTTTAAAAAATCATCAGGTAATCTGCGAAATCAAAATAAAATTAATGTTATAAATGAAGAACCAGATGATAAAAATGATAAAAACAGTGAGATAGCAACTAATAATAGTATAAAAACAATAGTGGATAATACGAACGAGCGGAGTATTTTCGATAAAGTGAATACGAATACGAGTCCAAATTTAGATTATAAAATGCCTAATTTGCAACAAACAAATTTACAACAGAAATAATAATTAAATCATAAACAAAAAGACTCAATCACCCGAGTTTTTTTGTTTTAAAATTAAATTTATGTTAAAAAGTGCCAAAGCTATTGACAATCCATTTTTTTATATTACAATTTCACTGTGTCATATTTTTTAGGCACAATATTATAATTAGGAAGAATGATTTAAGCATGGAAGACAAATCACAAATTTTAATTTCCGATATGGGTACAACTAATACCCTTAAAAATCAATTCCGTGAAAATAAGATAACAGCCCGTATGCTGTGGTATATTTATGGCAATGGTAATGCGGAAAGATTGTCTTGCATAATCGATGAGGTAATTGAGGGGAATGATGAATATAGAAAAATATACACATATCAAAGTGGAGGTACTTTACAAAATTATTTATCACAGTTTGTTGAAAAAAAGAAAGATGATTTATTACAGTGTGTTAAAAAACAGGAGGATGACTACTCTAGGACTAAACAACCGCTACATTATCAGATTAGTAAATACTGTGGGATTATCGGGCTCAAATCGCATCTGTGGCATCTACTTTTGTTAGCTGTTGTTAGCATTAAAAAATCTGATTTAAAATTTGACTTGCATTCAGATAAAAAAGTAGATTCAATTGGTTATTGTCATGATTTAATATACAATTATCTTGTTGGTGATGAATGTAAAAATTTAGTGTTAGGATTCTTAGGATTTGATACAGGTCACATGACTCATATGTTTCCAAATTTTGTGAGATTATTGCACATGAGGCTTACATCAAATAGGATATTAGTCGCGATGATGATGTGTTTTTTAAAAGTGGCATTCTATAAAAATTCATGTGTGGCAGATGATTTTTTACAGAGAAAAGATCCATCTATACGGACACAAAGAGATTTAAGAAATTGGCAAGTAGCACCGTTTATATTTAGAGAACGGTATTATTTTTGCTCAACTAAGGAAAAACATGAATATTGTGGTATCGAATTCATGGTGCAATATTTATATCTTACTGAAGAGTTAGAAAATTGGTTTAAACGTTATAAAAGTGATTTCATTGTTTTTTTTGGCAATACTCATATAAATAAATCCTTACAGCCTGATAAAAATAGTTTAAATAAAAGACAAGTTGACTTTAGCGCTTTCTTGCCTTATTTAAATAAAATTAAATCGTTTGATGACAGATACAGAGCAGACAAACAAGGATTTTGGAAAATGTTTTTTCCGGATAAACTCGTAGGTGTTCCAATTGAGGAATTTTCTCATTGTAACGAATTATTTCTAAATATTACCTCATATTTAAGTCCAAATATTATTAAAGAAGTCTGGTGGAATGCCAGCTGGCATCTAAACGGAATTGTTAATACTGAAATGTTAGTAACGAACTGTCAAGACATGTGTCCAATGCATGGAAATAATTACGAGGATGATGCGGAAAAATTAGTGAATTTCTTGTGCGATAATAACAGACAAATTAAAATAGACGAAGAAAAACTTAGTCGATATTTTAGATCGGCAATTATTTATTTTTGTGAATACAATGAAAAGGAATGGGAAAAGTTATCCGACCAGGATAAAAATTTTATAAAATCTGTATCTGAAATAATTATTAATAGACGTGAAGAACACTTTTTTGAATCACAAGGAGAGTTGGATAATTCAAATAAAGATGTTCCAGATGAATTTAATCAGGGGTTTATGTTTAATGATGACAATGACGATAATGATGGAAAGGCATGTGACAAAATATTGTCTGATAGTGAGATAAAAATATCGTTTGATATATCTGAAGAAGATAAAAATCCAAATCAAATTAATTTTATAAATGAAAAACTAGAGTATAAAAATGAGATATTAACTAATAATAGTATAAAAACAACAATGAATAACGTGAACCAAGTGAGTATCTTAGGTAAGATAAAAGATAATTTAGATGGTGAAGCAAAACCAGAACAGATGCAAAAATCAAAATCAAGTTGTCAAATCTTTTAATAAGATAAATAATAAATTAAGTAAAAATAAGTCATAAACAAAAAGACCCAATCACTCGGGTCTTTTTGTTTTGTATCCTAAAATTAAACTTCCGTTGCATTTCCATTAACCGTTCCGTTATTTCCGGAATTATTATTGCCGTCTTGATTATTATTATTTTCGCTGAATTTCTGTCTAAACTCATCAACATTTTGTGGTCCTGCACCAGGATTTGCGTTTTGATAAAGCTTTGCCGACACTTCATAAAATACATTTCTCAAATCCTCAGTCGCTTTCTTTAAATTTTCGCCATCTGCATCCGACATTGTTTCTAATTTCATGCCTTCATTTAAAGATTTTAACTTGCCGAGCTCATCTTCGATTTTTTGTTTGTCTCCAGCATCAATTTTTTGCCCAACTTCTTCTTTTAACATTTTTTCCGTCTGGAAAATCATAGAATCCGCATCATTTTTAATATCAATTATTTCTTTGCGTTTTTTATCTTGTTCAGCATATTTTTCCGCTTCCTTAACCGCTTTATCGATTTCAGCGTCGCTTAAATTGCTGCTTGCCGTAATTGTAACGCTTTGCTCTTTCCCTGTGCCTAAATCTTTTGCCGAAACATGGACAATCCCATTCGCATCGATATCAAAAGCAACTTCAATTTGTGGAATTCCGCGTGGAGCCGGAGCAATTCCATCAAGTCTAAATTGACCAAGCGTTTTATTATCCCTTGCTAAAGGTCTTTCGCCTTGAACAATATGAACGTCTACAGCAGTTTGTCCATCTGTTGCTGTCGAAAATATTTGCTTTTTATTTGTCGGAATCGTCGTATTCCGTTCAATCAATTTTGTTGCAATTCCTCCAGCTGTTTCGATTCCAAGTGATAAAGGCGTAACGTCTAATAATAAAATACTTCCTGCTCCAGCATCACCCGCTAATTTTCCACCTTGAAGAGCAGCGCCAAGTGCAACACATTCATCCGGATTAATTCCTTTAAATGGCTCTTTTCCTGTTATTTTTTTTACTGCTTCTTGAACCGCAGGAATTCTTGTTGAGCCACCAACTAATAAAATTTTATTAAGCTGATTTGCTGATAAATTCGCATCTTTTAAAGCGGTATTAACAGGATCCATTGTCGCTTGAACTAAATCTGCCGTTAACTCATCAAATTTTGCACGCGTCAAAGTTATATCCAAATGTTTTGGTCCTTCTGCTGTCGCTGTAATAAATGGCAAATTTATATTCGAAGTTGTGCTCGAAGATAATTCTTTTTTTGCTTTTTCGGCAGCTTCTTTTATTCTTTGCATCGCCATTTTATCATTACTTAAATCAACGCCTTCAGATTTTTTAAATTCCGAAATCAAATAATCTGCCACACGTTTATCAAAATCATCGCCACCCAAATGATTATTTCCGCTCGTCGCTAAAACTTCGATTACTCCATCACCAATTTCTATTACAGAAACGTCAAATGTTCCGCCGCCTAAATCATAAACCATTATTTTTTGTGCTTTTTCATTTTCAAGTCCGTATGAAAGAGCTGCAGCTGTTGGTTCGTTAATAATTCTTTTTACTTCTAGCCCGGCAATCTTTCCGGCGTCTTTCGTTGCTTGACGTTGACTGTCTGTAAAATAAGCCGGCACAGTAATTACTGCTTCCGTAACTTTTTCTCCTAAATAACCTTCTGCATCAGATTTTAATTTTTGTAAAATCATCGCAGAAATTTCTTGCGGCGAATATTTTTTGTCCCCAATATTTACTTTATAATCCGTTCCCATATGTCTTTTAATCGAACTTATTGTTCTATCAGCATTTGTAACTGCTTGACGTTTTGCAGGCTCACCAATCATTCTTTCGCCTGTCTTTGAAAATCCGACAACTGACGGAGTTGTTCGCATTCCTTCAGAATTTGCAATAACAGTTGGTTTTCCTCCTTCCATTACTGCAACGCAAGAATTTGTCGTTCCTAAATCTATACCAATTATTTTGCTCATAAAAAAATTCCTCCAAAAAAATTAATTTTTACTAAATAAATTTAATTTGCTACACGAACTTTGGCATATCTTATGACTTTGTTTTTAAATTTATACCCTTTCTCAAATACATCAACGATTTGATTTTCACCAAAATTTTCATCTTCAACATGTGCCATAGCGTCATGAAACTCATGATTAAAGCCATCACCCGGCTTAACTTTTATCTCTTCAACTCCTAGATCCGAAAGCAACATCAAAAATTGTTTTGCTATCATCTCTGTGCCTTTATAATAATTATTTTCTTTTTCTTCATCAGGAACAGATTGCAACGCACGATCTAAATTATCTAAAATCGCCAATAATTTTGTTATTGCATCCATCATTCCGTTATCATATGCGTTTGTTTTTTCGTTTTGCATTCGTTGCCGGAAATTTATAAAGTCAGCCATAGTTCTTTTTTCACGATTTTCAATTTCGCTGATCTTCGCCATTAGCATTTTTATTTCTTCTTCTTTCTTTAATAACTCAGAATTTATTTTTTCAGGATTCTGACTTGTGTCTTGAGTGTGTTTTTTCCCATGTTTGCTTTTAGTAAGTTTTTCTATTATTGATGGTTTTTCTTTTGGTATTTTTTGTTGCTCGGATTTTTCTTCAAAATCATCCGCCATATTGTTTACGCCTCCTTATTTTTAAAGATAAAAATGTTTAATTAGCGTATAAATAAAAATTACACCGCCAATCGCCTTTATGTTATCACCTGTAATTTTTTGTGTCAAATAATTTCTTTGGTGTTTTTTTATTTCTTTCTGCTCTCTTTTAAAATTTAAATGGGAAATAAAAAATATTTTCAGGCTAAAAAAAAATTTGATTTTTAAGTTTGGACTTATCTTTAAAAAATTATTTGCACGTAAAAAAAATTTTGTTTGTTATCTCGACAGGCAAAATTTTTCTTTTTTGGAATAAATTTTTTTTTGATTTGCGTTTGAATTTTTTTTTCATAACAATTATTATTTAAATGCGTAACATTTACGCAATAAATTGTTTAACAAACTTAAATATTTTTTGGGGGTTTATTAATTGCTTAAGGTTTACAAAAGATTTTTTCTGTTAACATCTCTATTTTTATTTGGATTCTTATTTAACAAAAATATTTTTGCGGAAACGGTTGGCAAAATTAATTTCCAAGACACAGAAATATTTCTTAACGCGGATAATAACTCAGATATTTTAAAAACGTTGCCAAGTGGACAAGCAGTTGAGATTTTGGAAGCAAAAAATGATTTTTATAAGATTTTGTTAGAACAAGATAAAAATAAAAAAGAAGCTTATGTTAAAAAAAATTTTGTTGATTTAATAAGTTCGGGGGGGTTAGTAAATGCTGAAAATGTTAATATTAGAGCGTTGCCCTATGAAGATGCGCAAATTATTTCTAAAACAAATGTTGGCGATAAAATAAATATTAATGCCGTGGCAGGCGATTGGTATGTAATAAGTTTTAATAAAAATAAAGCTTATATCGCGAAAAAATTTGTTATCTGTGACTTTGAAAATGTTTTGCCAAAAATTGATTTACCAAAACATAAATTTGCACTTGTTACATCGGATAACGGTTTAAATTTACGTGAAGGAAAATCAACAGAAACAAATTCTGTTTGTTCATTGGCGTGCAATTCCGTTTTAGATGTTGTCGATGAAAATATTAATGGTGACTGGGTTAATGTCGCATTTGAAAATAATTTTGGTTATGTAAAATCGGATTATGTAAAAATTTCAGACCAAAAACCTGAAGTTAAAAAAGAAATTCAAAATAACAAGGCGGACAACATAGTTGAATTTGCAAAAAAATTTATCGGAACAAGATATAGATATGGTGGCAGAGATTTAAATAAAGGCGTTGATTGTTCAGGTTTTGTTTACTGTGTCATGAAAAATTTTGGAATTAACTTGAATTCGAGCTCAAAAACCCAATTAAAAAATGGTAATAAAGTCGAAAATAAATCAGATTTAAAGAAAGGCGATATAGTTTTCTTTTCGAATGGCGGTGGCACAGATGTTCAACACGTGGGAATGTATATCGGAAACAATAATTTTATTCATTCGGCAAGTACACGTAATGTCGGTGTAAAAATAAGTAGCTTGAACGAAAATTATTACGCGAAAAATTATATAACCGCGAGACGTGTCATCGGTGTGTAATTTTTATTGGAGTGTAAAAAATATGTTTGGTGAATAAAAAAAGTTGTGAATAGAAAAGCGATCGTAAGATCGTTTTTTTTTCTCATTAATTATTTTTTATACTTGTCAAATAAAATTTTATATGCTAGATAGTGTCTACACAAAGAAAGATAAAAAAGGGAAATAAACTATAAAATGGAGAAAAAGAAAAAAGGAGCAAAATAAACATGAAAAAAAACGTAGCATAGAGATGCGAATTGGAAGCTGATAAAACCGCACCTGACAGGTTAAGCTAGGCAACATGGCATAGCCAAAGATAATCGAAAGTTTATCAATGCAGTTATTTGGATACTTAAAACAGGGCCTCCGTGGAGAAATCTCCCGCCAGATTATGGCAAGTAGGGAACAGTGCATTATAGATTTATTAGATAGTGTCTACACAAAGAAAGATAAAAAAGAGGAATAAACTATAAAATAAAGTATAATGGAGAAAAATAAAAATGGAAAAAAACGTATCGTAGATTTAAGCTAATAAAATCGCACCTGACGGATTGGCCCGGGCAACATTGAGGTACAGCCAAAGGCAATCGAAAGTTTATCAGTGCAGTTATTTTGATACTTAAAACAGGATTTTCGTGGAGTGATTTGCCGCCGGATTATGGCAAGTGTAATACGGTTCACCAAAGATTTATTTGATAGCAACGAAAAGGTATGTGGAAAAAATTATTTGAGATACTGAAAAGTAATAAAAACTTTGAATGGCTAATGATAGACTCGAGTTATGTAAAAATACAGCTGGGGCTCGCGGTGAAAATCAGGCTATAGCAAAGACAAAAGGGAGCTCAATTCGAAAATACACTTAGCCGTTAATGATCGCGGTTTGGCTGTAA
>CAMVHY010000044.1 GCA_947167415.1 uncultured Clostridia bacterium | reverse complement strand
AAAAGCCCAAATGATAAAAACGAGCACTATCTCATGTATTGGGTACGTGAATTTGCAGAGATGTTTACTGACAGAATAGATAAGAACAATGTAGGTGTTTTATGGAAAGTAGCTTTAGAATATATAATTTCAAACTTTAGTGATGAAATTAACGTGTTTGATTTTTTATTTTCGTTAAAAGAGACTAATATGTTTAGATATGGGAACCAGGGCATAAAACCAAAAGAATTAACTATCTTAGATAAAGCAACTTCAAAAAAACTTGCGAATAAAATCCTGACGGATAAATTTTGTGAAGGCTGTGCTTACGAAATGTATAGTGGATATCAAGGTTTAGAAGAACACGGAAAGATCAACTTTGTATCGCGGACACTACAAAATATAGGGATTGAAATTGAAGCTGAAGAGAAGAAAAGGTTATGCAATGAGTTGAAAAAACAGAAAGAACAAGAGCAAAAAAGATTAATGGAAAAAAATGAGGAAACACAAAGCAATAGAGTGGAAATAAATACTGATAATCAAGATACAAATGAAAATAAAATAGATAAAAAAGGTACGATAATAAAAAACAGTGAATCGAGAATAAATAATACAAATACAAGTGATAATCGAGATAAAAATAAAAATGAAACCGAAAATATATCTATCCAAAAAGATACCAGCATAACTGAACAACAATCACCTTTCACAGTGATTGGTAAGGCTAACGGAATACATTCTTCTGGCGATCGTAAAGAAAATAAAAAAAGCAAGCCTATTTTAGAATATCTGTTTTGGTTTTTAACATTCTGCGCTGTTGTGTTCTGTATTTATTTTTTTGCTACGAGTGCAATTGTTGAAGCAATAGTCGCTTTGATTGCGGCAATTATTATAGGAGTAATATCAATTTTAATTAGAAGATGTTCAAACGCTAAAAAAGAAGTAAAAAGCACAATTAGAACGCCATTGCTGGGTTACGACGATAAAATTAATCAGCGTTCCAAGGATTTATCGCCAGAAATGTCAAAAAACGAGGGCAATATAAACGAGTTTAACCGATCATTATAAAATCATATTTGGATGTTATTTATAAAAAAATCCATTGATTCGAACCGATGGATTTTTTTTTATGTCAAAAAAATATTTTTTACAGCAACACAAATTTTGTTTTTAATTATTTTTTTCGTAAGGAAAATATTATTACATGAATAAAATTTTTTTCGGTAAGAAATAAAATTTATATTTGATTTTTTGATTTTATTTTTCATATAATCTCAAGCGGAACACAGTTTTTTAAATGAAATAGAAAATATTGAGCAGGGAGATTTTGAATGTTTAAGCGAATTATAATAAAATTAAGCGGTGAAGCTTTGGCAAATAAACATAATAAGTTTGATGATGAAATTATTAATGATATAGCGCGACAAATAAAAAATATTATGAGTAATGGTGTAGAAGTTGGAATTGTTATCGGCGGAGGAAATTTTTGGCGCGGACGCAATGCAGATTCTAAAATGGACAAAGTCAAAGCGGATCAAATTGGAATGCTTGCAACAGTTATGAATGCGATTTATTTATGTGATTGTTTTGCGCAAAATAATATAAAAGCAAAAGTCATGACGCCGTTTATAATCGGAAATATAACAAAACAATTTTCGAAAGAGTCGGCACTAAAAAATATGAAAAATAGTTGTGTTTTAATTTTTGCTGGCGGAACAGGACATCCATTTTTTTCTACAGATACGATTACAGCTTTGAGAGCATGCGAACTTGAAGCGGACTGTATTTTTTATGCAAAAAATATAGATGGGATTTATAATTGCGATCCAAAAATTAATTTAAATGCACGAAAATATAAAAAAATTTCGTATGAGAAAATAATAAAAGATAATTTAAATGCAATTGATATTCCGGCGATGAGTTTGACAAAAAATATTAAGTCGGTTGTTTTTTTGTTGAAAGCAAAAAATAGTTTGGAAACAGTTGTTTTGGATGAAAGAAAAATTTTTGAAATCGGAACGCTCGTTATGAGCGAAATTGAGGAGGAATTTTATGAGTGATATTAGTAATTTAAATGAATTTGAAGTTAAGATGCAAAAGGCAGTTAATAATTTAAAAAGTGAATTTGAAACGATTCGTGCCGGCCGTGCAAATCCTAAAATGTTAGATAAGATTTTTGTTGAATATTATGGTTCGAATACACCGTTAAATCAGGTTGCGAATATAAGTGTTCCTGAGGCGAGAACGATTTTGATTCAGCCATGGGAAACAAGTTTATTAAAAGTAATTGAAAAAGCAATTCAAACTTCGGATTTGGGAATTAATCCAAATAATGACGGAAAAGTTTTAAGATTGATTTTGCCACCACTTAGTGAAGAACAAAGAAAAAAATTGACAAAGGATACAAATAAAAAAAGTGAAGAGGCTAGAGTTTCGATTAGAAATATTCGGCGTGATGCAATGGATTTTTATAAAAAGGCAAATAAAAAACATGAACTTACTGATGATGAGTTAAAAGATTTGGAAAATAAAATTCAAAAGTTGACTGATAAATATATTTTTGAAGTTGATAAGTTACTTTCGAATAAGAATAAAGAAATTATGACGGTTTAATTTAAAATAAAAAAAAATAAGAGACCATGATTTTATTTCATGGTCTTTTTTTGTTCTGGAAAAAGCCAAATTATTAATCACAGCCAGAAATAATTTTTTTGCAAGAAATATTTACATAGCAGATAAATTCTGTCAAACACTTTACACTTGTTATAAAAATAATATATCTTGAATTTAAATAATTTTTTTGGAGGAAAAAATGAGTTGTAGTCAAATGTCAAGTTTGCATTATGTAAGAATTGGAATTTTCGGTAAAGAAAACGTTGGAAAATCATCTTTGTTTAATGAAATTATAAAACAAAATATTGCAACTGTTTCGCCGATTACCGAGAACAAAATTAATATTTTAGAAAAAGCTATCGAAATAAATAATATGGGGCCGTGTTTATTTTTTGATATTCCAAACCTAAATTTAATTAATAATTTATCTCGTTCTGATGATAGAAAAAAAATTCGCGATTTAATAAAAAAAATTGATATTGCGATTATATTAATAAACGATTTTGATTTCGAATGTGAAGCAGGTTTTATCAAAAAATTAAATGATGTACCTAAAATAATTGCGATAAATAAGATTGATATTTTGGAGCAAGATTATTTAACTAAACTTAAAAAAAAAATTTTTAGCGAGTTTAATTTAGAAGCGATAGAAATTAGTGCGAAAAAAAATATAAATCTAGATGCGTTAATAAATAATTTAATAAAAATAAAGCCGTATCAAGAGAAAAATATTTTTGGCGATTTAATTCAAGAAAATGATTCGGTTTTGGTGATTATTCCAAAAGATACGCAAGAACCACAAGGTCGTTTAATTTTGCCACACAGCCAAATAATTAGTAATTTACTTGATAAAGAAGCGATTGTTACGTGCGCAACGAAAAAAAATTTTTTGAGCGTGTTAAAAAACATGAATCCGGAACCAAAATTAATAATAACCGGGTCGCAAATTTTTGATTTTATTATTGAAAATAATATTCCGCCGACTATAAAAATCACATCTTTTTCGATTTTATTGGCGCAATATAACGGGGATATTCAAGAATTTAAAAAAGGTGCAGATTTTATTGATAAATTAAAACCGGACTCAAAAGTTCTGATTGTCGAAGCATGCACACATGTTCCAATCGAAGAAGATATTACTCGCGTTCAAATTCCGAGATTATTAAAAAATTATCTTGGGTTTAATTTAAAGATAAAATTTTTACGTGGCAATGATTTTCCAAAAGATTTAACCGAATATGATTTAATAATTCACTGCGGAGCATGTACATTCAAAAAAGAATTTATGTTAGCTCGCATAAATCAAGCAAAAAAACAAAAAGTAAATATAACTAACTATGGTCTGGCAATCGCAAAACTAAAAAACCTGCTCGACAGGATTTATTTTCAAAAAAAACTTAAGTGGCTGTTCTAAAATAAAACTTATGTATTTAAAAAACTGGTCAACCGAAAGAAAAAAAACGGAGAAAGAGGGATTTGAACCCTCGCACCGATATTCTCGACCTACTCCCTTTCCAGGGGAGCCCCTTCAACCACTTGGGTATTTCTCCAAAAAAAACGGAAGGGGTGGGATTCGAACCCACGGCTCCTTTCGAAGACACCGGTTTTCAAGACCGGCTCCTTAAACCACTCGGACACCCCTCCATAAAATAAACACAAGTGAAATTATAAAATAAAAAAACAATATGTCAAGATATAAACAAAAATTTTTTTCATAGCAAAAACATTTTAGCCCACGCTTTGCTGATTTAATCAGTAGTAAAATTTTATCACAATACTTTTTTTGTACAACCAGTTTTAAGAAAAAAATTTTTATCTATATTCAAGATAGAACATTAAATTACAAAACAATTGCAAAGAGAAAATGCTGTATTGTGAAAAAAAAATATTTGTTAAAACATTGATTTGTATGTTACAATATTTCTATAATGTTAAAACAAAAAAAGGGGTTCAAATATGGAAGGTGTAGTTGACCGTCGTATAAAAAATTCATGGTCTGATTTACTAAATATAAAGGGCAAAGATGGGAAATCATTAAAAACAAAAAATAAAACAGAGTTGTTAAAAATATGCTTAGAAAATTATAAAGAGTATGAGCTTAATGAGCATAATTTTTGTTGTGATTTTATTTCCATTTTAAAAAAATATGTATATGACGAAAATAAAAAAGTTTACACTGAAGATCCACTAGCCGATAAGGAATTTTGTGATTCCGTTTTTAACATGTTGGGGAATACAGATAAACAAATAGGTAAACGATATGCCTTTACGATTTTTATGAGTATATTTTTGCCGAGATTTCATGATAAGATTGATGATAATGATATTAGCGTGATCAATTCTCAAAATATCATTTGTTGCTTTACTAACAGTATAATTTCTGCATTGTGTAATTTTTGCGATTTAAAAATTAGTTTAGGTTTTATAAAAAAATTATGTGCATATTTTAAGGACTATAAATATGAAATAAAATTATACGGAAATGATGGTTGTATCAAAACCAGTTGTGATTCATTAATTTGTGCCGTATACGCTGATAGTGGTGAAAGTGATACTTTCGCCAAAGAAGCCAAACAAATCGAAGGAATTAATAAAATCATAGATTGTTATATAGCAATGTTATCGGATGAAGCTAATAAAAATAATGGATTATTTTCGGTACCGGATTCGAAAAAAGCACAACGTTGGTTTGACACCTTTTGTAATGCGATGAAAAATTTTTTTTACACGAAAGTAAAAGAATTGGATACAAAAAATGATGACCAACTTGACTTTTTTAAGTTTGTTTTTAAAAAATTTCTTATCCAGTTGCCCGTGAAATTCAAAACAGAATATGGTTTTATTACAGACCAAGATGTTCAAAAGTTAATAAATATAATTAGCCAATATTTTTCATCGAATAAAGACATTCAGAGTGGAATGATTTTATATTTATTTGATCAATTTGATTTTTTTAAGGATGTTGCTGGCATAAAAATTAGTGGTAAAAGTTGCTATAAAAGGTTTTTAGCTAGTTTAAAATCTACTGACGCAAGCAAAAATGACCAAATTGATAAAATAAAGAATTTGTATCTAAAGTTATTGTCATGTGGAAACGATCCTCAGTTTTTGAAAAAAAATGACAAAGATAAAGCACAGTTTTGTTTCGATAAATTTATGTCTAAGGCTAAAGAATTCTTTAATGATGAATTAGAAAAACATGGACCGAACAAACAAGCGGACATATCTCTGGATTTCCGACTGAGTTTAAAATTTGTTATTTCAATGGCTATAGATATAAAAACAAAGACTGGTTTATCCGTAACATACAAAGATGTTTTTATGTTTGCAGATATAGTTTATAGATGTTTTCCGTCGAGCAAAGAGATTCAGAGTGAAATGATTTTATATTTATTTACGCAATTTGATGTTCTTAAATATATGTATGGAATAAATCTTTATGATAAATCGGGTCAGTTTTCGCCTCTGGAACTATTGGGTAGTTTTGATGGTGTTAAAAATAACTATGAAAAAACTGTGGCAACAGTCAAAATGGCTAGTGGTGGAAGAAAAGGGCTAGTTAGTATATTTAGCGGAGATTTGTTTAGTTTTAAGAATCTTCTGCCAGAGGTATTCTCAAAACAGGTCGAAAATTATAATAAAAATAACAGAGCGATTACAGATAAGCAATTTAATTTACAAGATCAGGTTTATGGAACCACAGATAGTGTTAGGAAAAAACTAGGTCAAATTTTACAATCTTGTATTATTAAAAATACGAAAGATAATAATTTAAAATTTTTAAACTTAAACACTGTTTTTGGTTTTCTACGCGATAAAGAGTTTAATATTTATGATTACGTTGTTAAATTGGAAAAGTTATATTCCCATATGTCAGATGCCATATTGAACACTTTAGTTAATAAATTTGAGTTTGAAAAGAGTATTTTGGTAAATGAAAATGTGAAGCAGATGTATGCTAAAATTATAAAAGATTTGACTATGTATTTACCTAAATCTTTATTAGAAGAAGCAAACATAGATATAATTACAAAAACAAAAAATACAAAGGATAAAGATGAAAATAAAAATACTGCAAATGAAATAAATATAATCTTGGATGAAGAAGATATAAATGGTGAAAAAAATTTGGATAAAAACAGGCACAACCAAGAGATGTTAACCAATATTGTCAATAAATTATCAAATGATATCGTTGATATAGTTTTAAAAAGATTTGGTTCGTTATATGGTTTTATGTGTGAGTTTAAAGAGGCTGTTGTACCTCATAAAGACGGTAGTAAGATTTTGGCAATTTTGAATTTCGCAATTGATTTTGTTTTTGACAAAGACGGAGATAGCAAAAAAAGTATAGCATCTCTTTTACTGGCATTACTAAATCAAATTGACTGGCGACCGGTAATATCAAAATTAAAAAACTTTGATAAAAAAAAAATACCAACATTGTTTTCATGTTTTTGCTTTATACTTCTCACATGCACAAAATTTTTGGATTGTGAAACAAATATCTATCAGAAAATGGAAGGTTTGGTTTGGAAAACAGTTGTTGAACCGAAATTAAAAATAACAAACAAACTAATTGGTAATCTACAACAAATTATGTCTGATAAAAATTTTATTGAGTTAGCTCGGAATTTTGGAATTGATAAAAAGAAATTATCGAAAATAAAAAATTTGTTGGACAACGCTACAAATTTAAAAGTAGAAGATTGTTTATGTATTTTGTATCTTACTTTTGGAATGTCTGAGCCTGATCAAAATTTAGATTTGATATTCGAATTAGCTAAAAAATTTCATAAAGAATACGAAGAGCCAACTATGCAAATTAAATCAAACAAAAACAAAGATAAAATAATCACTATAGAAAAAAATGTCTTTGATATAATGCAAATGAAGATGTTGGATGAGGTAAAAAAAGTCGATGCTAATCTAAAAAAATCAGCAGATATGCAATTAAAAACATTTATATGGACATTCCAAAATCGGTTACAGTTTTTGTTCGAAAAAACGAATTCGTTGGTTATACCGACTTCTCAGAAAGAATTAGATGAGAATCTACAGAATCTCTTAGCTTATAGTTATATACTTGCAAATTTATTAAAATTTGTATACGATGACTGGTTTGGTGATGCTATAATAAAAGAAATCAGTAATACAGATGTTAGTCAAGGTCACGGAAAAAATGAACCCAGTTGGACCGAAAAATGGGTTTTGGTTTTCGAAAATTTTAATAAGATTTTTGATAAGTACAAAATACTAGGTACTGGTAGTACTTTTTTTGATATGAATATCGATAAGGATGAAGAGTCGGAAAGTATTGTGAATGAAAAATATGGCATTCACATCTATCTCAAAAACATTTCCGATGTTTTGCAATATTTTACTGAACAAAAAATAAAGTTTTATCCTGAAGAAAATAAAAATAAAGGTACTTTTAATCAATTTAAAAATAATCTTCAAAAATTTGATATATGCATGACAAAAGCAATTAATAATGTAAAAAAAACATGGAAAACATTGAAGTATACACCATGGAAAAAAGAAATCCTTGATTCCAAGGCTGTGTTTTATACCACCAAAAATTCGTTCTCTTCTTTTTATCAATTTTACAGTGTTTTTGAGTCAGTTTATGCTAAATGTGATAATCAGCAAATCATTTCCATGGAACGAGATAATTTGTTGAAATACTTTAGAAAGTTATGGCGCTACTTGAATCTCGCATTTGAAGTTGATGATTCGTTCCTTTGCTTAGAATTGTTAGAATTGTGTAAGTGTAGCGATGAACTTTGCTTTTGTTGCAAAAAGTTTGATAATATATTGTTAGTTATTAATTATGTTTATCAAAATAGAATTGAATTGAAAAAGTCTGATGCAAATGATAGTTTGTTGGTTGCATTGTGTTCTGTTGAAAAATTATTGGATAAAGTCATTGTCCATAAAGGCAAAGAAATTACTTTAAAGAATCTGGAGGAAACAATTTCTGACGTTATATATTATTTTCGATATTTGAAAGACCGTGAAAAAGG
>CAMVHY010000043.1 GCA_947167415.1 uncultured Clostridia bacterium | reverse complement strand
AAAAACCAGAAGAAGAAAAGAAACCTGAAGAAGAAATTGTTAAAGAAGAAAAAATGGGAATAAAAATTTTGGATTCTGAAATTGAAGTTAAAGAAGAAAATAATGCGTGTGAAATAAAAAATATAAAAATTAATTTTGGTGACGATTGTAAAGTTGATGATAAAAAGAAATTTTTACAGGCATTAAGTTTGCTTTATAAAATTGGCGCTGAAAATATAATTTGTGATTAATCAGTAGAAAAAAAATAAATTGGTAAGCAAAGTTGAATTTATTTTTTGAGAATAATTTTTTAGCTCGCGAAATATAAAAATTACATAAGCTTTATTTTGGTTTGAAAATAATTTGTTAGTTAAGGAGTGATTTTGGCCGGCAAAAATATTTTTTTTTGAAACAAAAAATTTATTTAAGAAATCGATTTAATCGCGTGCAAAATTTTTTGAGGTGGTAAACAAATGAGCCTGATACAAAAATTTTTTGTTAATCAGGATAAAAATATCGGATTGAAATTAATTTTTGGTTTACTTTTGGGAATAGTTTTGCTGTTTATAAGCAATTCGGACAAAAAAAAAATTAATACGGGCGAAAAAAATATTTTTGAAACAGAGAAAAAAATTGATTTTGATTGTGATGTGTATGAAAAAAAATTGGAGTTAAAACTAGAAAATTTATTGTCACAAGTAAAAGGTGCAGGAAATATAAAAGTAATGATAAGTATATTTAACGGAAAAGAAATTTTGCTGGCACAAGATATAAATTCAAGCGAATCAAAAATTAATGAAAATGATAAATCTGGTAGCACGAAAGAAACATTTGAGCAAAAAAAAGAAACCAAAAAAATAATTATTAATGATAAGCCACTGATAATAAAAGAAATTATGCCGGAGATTACTGGAGCAATTATTGTTGCAGAAGGAGGAGATAATGCTTTTATAAAAAGTGAATTAATACGAGCGACACAAATTATTTTAAATATCGATGCACATAAAATTCGTGTTTTAAAAATGAAATAAAAAATAAATTTTGGAGTGAAAAAAATGTTTATCATAAAACGAAATCATGTGATTATAGTTGCTTTAGTAATAATGGTTGGAGTTGCCGGATATTTAAATTACATGGATAATAATCTAAAAAATGACGAAATAATTTTAAATGATAATGGAGAAATTTCTGCGCTTGTGCCGGATGAAAATTTGCCGGTAAATGCAAATCTTGATTCGCAAATAGAAATGGATTTTGAGAAAAAAAATGATAAAAACAATAAATTTGAGAGTAAGAATGATTTTGAAGAAAGTGATAATGATGCGATCGCTGTAAATAAATCAATGGAAAATTCTTATTTTGTTCAAGCAAAACTTGACAGGGAACAAGCAAGAGCCAAGCAAAAAGAAATTCTTGATGATATGATTAATAATAAAAATTTGAGTGAAAGTAAAAAAACGGAATGTGTGGATAATAAAATCGAAATTCAAAAGAGAATAGAAAAAGAAAGTGCGGCTGAATCTTTACTAGAGTCAAAAGGTTTTGATGAAACTTATGTAAGAATTGATGATGAAACGGTTGATGTTGTAATAAATAAAGAAATGCTTTCGGATGCAGAAGTCGCACAAATAGAAGATATAGTTAAAAGAAAAACTGGTTTTAAAGCAAGTCAAATAAGAATTAGTACGTTAAAAAAATAAATAAACACAAATAAAAAATAGCTAAAGGAAAATTATTTTTCTTAGATTGTAAAGCCTAATCTAATATCAGATGTATAAAAATTTTTTTTACCGTACACAAAAAACGAGCTTTTAAAACAAAGTTCGTTTTTTTTATTAATTGTGTTATAGTTATATAAATTAAATTAAAGGTGGCTGTGTTTTTTATGTTAAACGGAATAAACATATTTATAGAATCCGTTAATAATATGGTATGGATTCCGATCTATTTTTTATTATTTTGGCTGGGAATTTATTTCACACTTAAGACGAATTTTTTACAAATTCGCAAATTTATATTTATGTTAAAAAAAACTTTCGGCAATGCAGCGGCAAAAAAAAATGCAGATACAAAAGGGGCTTTTACACCGTTGCAAGCAATAGCAACTTCTTTAGCAAGTACGATTGGAACAGGCAATATAGTTGGAGTTGCTGTAGCAATTACAGAAGGCGGACCCGGGGCAATTTTTTGGATGTGGTTTATTGCTTTTTTTGGAATGCTAATAAAATATGCAGAAATAGTTTTGGCTTTGAAATTTCGCGAAAAAAATAAAGACGGTGAATGGTGTGGCGGACCAATGTATTATATAAAAAACGGTTTAAAAAATTCTGGTTTGGCGGCTATTTTTGCATTTGCTATGCTTTTTACTTCGTTTGCTGGCGGAAATTTAATCCAAGTTCATTCGATAGCAAGTATTGTAAGTGATTTTGTTGCCTCGCCTGAAATAAAAGTATTTGGCAATTGCTATTTTCCTTTGGCGAAAATAATAGTTGGATTTTTGTTAGCGTTGTTAATTTGTTTAGTTGTTATCGGAGGTATGAAAAGCATTGGAAAAATAACCGAAAAACTTGTGCCGTTTATGAGTGTATTTTATATTCTAGGCGTAATTTTTACTTTAACAGTAAATTATAAGTTGATTCCCGGGGCATTTTTAAATATTTTTAGCGAGGCATTTAAATTAAAAAGTGCATTAGCTGGAGGAATCGGTTATGGAATTTCGAGAGCACTACATCATGGAATCGCACGTGGAACAAGTTCAAGTGAAGCAGGAATAGGAACTTCTCCGATTGCACAAGCAGCGTCTGTTTTGAAAAATCCTGTTGAACAAGCATTATATGGAATTTTAGAAGTTTTTGTTTCGTCGTTTGTAATTTGTACGTTGACAGCTTTAGTAATTTTAACGAGCGGAATTTATGATAAGAATATATATAGTAAAGCATTAGCACTCGGAGCCAATGGTTTTAAAATAAATAACTTAAGTGAAGGTGTTGTTTTATCGGCAAAATCTTTTGCTACGGTAATGGGACCTAATTTTTCAAAAGTTTTTATTATGGTTTGTGTTACTTGTTTTGCTTTATCAACTGTGATTGGATATTCTTATTATGGCGTGAAATCTTATGAGTTTTTGTTTGAAAAAAAATTTATAGAGGTATATAAATTAATTTTTATAGCTGTTGTTGCTGTTGGACCGCTGATCGAGACAAAAATTGTTTGGGCATTAAGTGATATTTTTAATGCATTGATGGCAATTCCAAATTTAATTGGATTAATTTTTTTAAGTAAAGTTGTTTTAGATGAAACTAAAAAATATTTTTCAGAACGATAATTTGACCTGAAAATACTATTCTGTATAAGTTTTTGACGTTGATTTATATTAAAATTAGTAAAAAAGATAGAGAAAAAGTATTTCTTGTCTCTGTTTTTTTTGTAGAATAAACATGCAAAAGTTCTGTTATAGAGAATTAATTATTTCTCATCACCAAACCAGAATTTTTCTTTGTAATATAATTAAAAATGAAATATTTTGGTGAAGAAAAATTCTTGGCTTGATATAAAAATCAAACCAAGAGTTTTTTATTTGTAGAATAAAAATTTTGTAGAAGTAAAATTTTCTTGTCGAAAATTATTTTGGTAGAATAAAAATTGCTTCTGAGTAAAAAATAAATTTCTATGGAAGCAGAGTAAAATTTTTATTTTATTAATATAAGTTTTGGCTATTGTTTTTGTCGTAAATATGTTGTATCAGTAAAAATAATTTTTTTTTTAATCAGGAGGGAATTTTATGTTGCGAAATTTTAGTTTCAAAAGATATTTTCTTTCTTGGATTATTGTTTTAAACGTGATTTGTGTATTTTTTATTTTAAGTAGCGAGAAAATATTTGCTTCGATTGACGGTGAAGCAAATTGTCATTTGTGGACAGTAAGCGAAATTGATTCGAATGGAAATATGGAATTAAAAGATTATAAAAGCGATGGGATTGATTTAAAAAGTATTGTTGTTCCGAATGCGGCAGATTTTAAAGCATCAAATCCGACTAAGTATGCAAATCTACAAAAAATTTATATTGAACCTGATGTTTTAAAAAAAGTTGCAAAATATGTTGACCAAGACGGTGGAGAATTTAAAATTTCGAAAACATCAGGACAAAAAGTTTTTGCGGGAAACCCAAATAATAATGATGTATCTTTTGGATATCTATTGGACAATTATAAGAGAATTCCAGTAATTGATTTAGAAAATTTGGATACGAGTAATGTTACTGATATGCATGATATGTTTAATCAGTGCACAAATTTGAAAAAATTAAATATAAGTAATTTGAATACCTCAAAAGTTATGAATATGGGTTATATGTTTAATTCTTGCTCAAATTTGGTTGAACTTGATTTAAATAGTTGGGATACGAGCAATGTTACTGATATGTATCGTATGTTTTATCAGTGCACAAATTTGAAAAAATTAAATATAAGTAATTTGAACACCTCAAAAGTTATGAATATGGGTTATATGTTTAATTCTTGCTCAAATTTGGTTGAACTTGATTTAAATAGTTGGGATACGAGCAATGTTGCTAATGCGTCTTTTATGTTTTGTGACTGCACTAATTTAAAAAAATTAAATGTGAGTAATTGGAAATTGACGAGTGTAACATCAATAGATCGTACTTTCAAGGATACGATTAATCTTAAATTTCTAGATTTAAATGATTGGAATTTAAACGAAAATATAAAAAATCAACTATGGGGTACATTTCGGATTGTAGATAGTAAAAAACCTCTTTTAGTTCGTACAAGAGATAATGTGTTAAAAAATTATAATTATAACCGTGATAGTAGAACATTTTTTACAACGACGTTAAAAATTGATGGAGACTTTGCTAAATTTAAAATAGATCCTGATGAAGAAAATGTAAGTTATAGTGATGACAAAAAAGAAAAATATATAATAATTTATCCGACTTATACAACTACTGATTCTGAAGAAGAAATTATGCATAAATTAAAAAACAGATTAATAGAAGAAAGAGATAAAATAGAATTTAAAAATGGCGAGAAAATTGATTGGGTTCCGGAAGAAAATTATCATGATGTTGCTGATGCTTTGGGTGGAACTTATATGATTGGAGCTGAAAAATATTCTGCGACACTTAAAGTTGATGGGAAAATCGCAAAATTTAAAGAGAATAATAATTCTCTCGAACCAGGAAATTATAATTCTGATAGGACAGAAAAATATGTAAATATTTATGTTATGCCAACAGCAAACGATGATAAGAAAATTGTGTGGACGAAATTAAAAAAGGTTTTAAAAGATGAAAAAGGAAATATAGAAATAGATAAAAATTATGCATTTGTGAAATGGAATCCAGAAATAAATGAAAGCCAAGAGCCGAACCAATCGCTTGGAACTTATGTAGTTAAAACAAAAGGATATTTGATAGAAGACGTAAACTTTTCTTGGCCGCAATTAAAATCAAGTCTAAAAGTTGGTGACTCAATTTCGATTAAAGATTTATTTTCTATTACAGATGCACCAAATATACCAGAAGGATGTAAACTAATTTATAAAATAGGCGATGACGAAAATTCTTATTGGGTTGAATATTTAGCGAGCGATATTTTAGTTTTTGATAAATCAGGGGAATGTCAAATATATCTGAAAATAGACGGTGGAGAAAATTATTTTGACAAAGAATATGAGAAAAACAATTCTAAATATGTGACATTAAAAATTATTGGCGAAGACGAAGAAGAAAAAAAAGAAAGTGACACTCTAACAGAAGGAACAGGATGGTTTTATTGGGAAACGATATCGGATGGAAAAAAAACTTTAAAAGATATTGGATTCCCAAATAGATTACAAACTGCAAAATATCTAGAAGGTTATTCAGATGGAACAATAAAACCAAATAACAATGTAACACGCGCTGAATTTGCAAATATGATTTATAAATTGATGTGTGATGAAAAAGAAAAGGTAAATACAGACGTATTAAAAGATTTAAATGATGTAAAAAGTTCAGATTGGTATGGAACAAGTGTTGCATATGTACTCGATAAAAAAATATTTGATACGGGAAAAAATTTTAGACCGGATGAAAATGTAACACGCGGGGAAGTCGCTGAGGTTGTTTATAATGTAATAAAATTTTATGATGCTGCGAAAACAAAGGAATATGACCTTGGAAAGCATTATTATAATTTCACAGATTTGTCAGGTTCAGTAAGTGATATTATTAAGCAATTGGCATCTCACGGAATTGTAAACGGTTATGAAGATAAAACTTTCAAACAAAATAATAATATTACGCGTGCTGAAGTTACGAAAATAATTTTTATGGCTTTTGACAGAAAAAATAATCCTGGTCAAAAAAAATATTCGGATTTAGATAAAAGTCATTGGGCATATAAGTTTTTAATGGACGCCTCGGAATGATTTGATTAAAAATAAAATATTTTGGTGAAAAAAAACTCTTGGCTTGAGATAAAAATCAGACCGAGAGTTTTTTGTTTGCAAGATGAAAATCTTGTAGAAGTAAATTTTTCTTGTCAAAAAATATTTTGGTAGAATAAAAATTACTTTCATGTAAAAAATAAGTTTTTACGGAAGCAAAAAAATAATCGGGAGGTTATATTTTTATGTTGAAAACCAAAAAAAATTATCGAAACGAGATAATATTTTTCGTTTTAATGGCGCTAATTTGTTTTACGTTTTTTTGTTTTGGGAAGAAAAAAGTTTTGGCTGATGATTATCTAGATGAGGAGGTTCAATTGGATTTATGGACGCTTGGAAATATCGATACAAATGGAGAAGCGACATTAGAATCATATAATTACAACAATGAAAAAAATGTTGTTATTCCAAACGCAGTAGATTTTAAAAAAGCTGATTCAACCACGTATGCAAGTTTAAGTAAAGTTTATATTGGTAAGGATCTTATAAGACAATGTGCCGAAAAAGCAAATGAAATTGGTGGTGTTTTAAGAATTTCTAATTCTTCTACAGCTGAAAGCGAGGATAGCGATGAAGAAAAAGTTTTTTCATACGGTTATGTTGTAGGTGGATATGTAGATTACGATTGGCAAATCTTCAAATCGTTAGCTTTATTTCAAGATAAAGATTATTCAAATATTAAGTTAATGGATTTATCTCGTTGGAAAATGAATAATTGCACATATATGTACGGAATGTACGGAAATTGTTTTGGATCCGGTGATTTATATTTAGATAGCTTAGAGGGTTCAAGCTTAAGTAACTTTTGGCCAAGTTTAGGAGGGTCTAGTTACAACCGTCATAAGAGAGGCGAACTCGAATATGAAGGTATGTTTGAAAATTCGCATAACGTTTTGTATATCAGTTTGTCAAAGCTTAATTTAGAAAATTTTAGCAATAGTAGAGGTGATTATACGGTAGACGTCAACGGCGAAAGTAGAAAGTACGAAAGAAAGCATTTTGATAATGATTTTGCTATAGATGACAATATATTTGCGATAAACGATGAAGAAGAAAGAGAAGAGCCGTTATTAATAACGACAAATGATAATTATTTGACGGAATTGACGAAGTTAAGAAATAACTGTCAAAATAGGACATTGTTTGAAACAACGTTGAAAGTTGACGGGGAAAAAATAAAATTCAAAGGCGACGACGCAGGAGATTTTGTAAAATATAACCCTGATCAAACAGAGAAATATATAAATCTTTATACAAGTTTTACGACCCCGGATAGCAGAGAAAAAATTTTGCAAAACTTAGCGACAAGACTTGAAGAAGAAAAAGATAATTTAAATGTTGCGAGTGGAATTAAACTTGCAGGATTTTTACCGGAAGAAGATTATGAGAGAAAAGTAAGTTATTCTTTACAAGGAAATTATGTTGCGGTAACATGGCCGACGCTTAAAGAAAAAATATATGTCGGAACATCGAAAATATTTGATAATATCCCAGAATTGCCTGACGGGTGCAAGTTATTATACAAAACCGAAGACAGCGATTGGATAGAATATACTGACGGTGAGCTAATAAAATTTGACAAATCAGGTGATTATAAAATATATGTAAAGATTATAGATGCCAGCGGAAATTTCGAGCTTGAATATACAAACGATAACGATAAAGATTATATGGATTTAACAGTGCTAGAAAAAGAAAAAAACGATGAGGAGAAAAATGATCAACAAGAAAAAGAAAACGATCGTTATGGTTGGAGCACGATCGAAAATTCAGGAGGAAGTTCTGGAGGAAGTTCGTCATCATCAACGAATCAAGATTTAATTTCAAAAAATGAGTCAACAGATATAAAAACACCAGCTCCAATAAAATCAGAAATCCCGGAAAAATTACGAACACGAAAATATTTAATTGGATATGATGATGAAAAAATCAAACCGGAAAATTATGTGACGAATGCTGAATTTGCGATGATGATGTATAGATTAATGAATGACGATGAACAAATAAATTATGATAAATTAAAAGATCTTGGTGTAGAAAAATCAGATTGGTTTGCTAAGGCTGTCGCTTATTTAATTGATGATTCGCGAAAAATAATTAATGTTACAGACGAAAAATTTAATCCAAATAAAAATATCACCGGCTATGAAATGCTGAATATAATTCACAACGTTTTAAAATTTTATAGTGCAGATAAAGATTTAGTTTA
>CAMVHY010000042.1 GCA_947167415.1 uncultured Clostridia bacterium | reverse complement strand
TAGACATATTATCGAGAATACTTTCCTTGCTTTTAAGCGTTGGCGCGGTGTTGCCACCAGATACGCTAAAACACTCGATGCTTTCATCGCTTCTATTTATGTTCGTTGTATCTTTATGTATCTGTAGTTCTTTTAATTTTTTTCATGTAGACAGTATCTAGCAAGTTGTATTCACTTTGGTTTAAAAAAATATAAAGAAAATGTTGAATATCAAAAAGAATTTGGCAATACCTACAACGAGATTATGGGATATCTTGATCAAACAGAACCGATTGAATCTTTGGTCGATAAAATTGACGGTACGACAAAAAAAGAAAACATAATCAAAATCGAAGAAGAAAAAGAAGAAAAAAGTAAAAATAAGTAAAAATGAGATTGATAGCTAAAAATCATCGTAATAAAAATTTATGTCTTACATAAAAACATAAAAAAAATATGACAAGCCAATTAAATATTATTTATACGTCATGCAGTTTAAAAATCGTTTTATTTTTATATTTTCCTGCTCATTAAAAAATTTTTCTGGCGACTCATCACAAATTAGATTTCCGTCATCCAAAAATAAAACGCGGTTAGCAACTTTTTTTGCAAATCCAATTTCATGCGTGACTATCATCATCGGCATTTTTTCTTTTGCTAACTCAAACATAACTTTTAAAACTTCTCCGACCATTGTTGGATCCAAGGCGCTTGTCGGCTCATCAAATAATAAAATATCTGGATGCATCATTAACGCGCGAACAATAGCAATTCTTTGTTTTTCTCCTCCGGATAAAACACTTGGATAGCTATCAATTTTTTTTGCTAACCCAATTTTTTTTAATAGCTCATATGCTTCTTTTTTTAGCTCTAAATTATTTTTTTTATAAATTTTTTTTGGCGCCAAAATTAAATTTTCTAAAACAGTCAAATGCGGAAATAAATTAAAATTCTGAAACACCATACCTATTTTTTGCCTTATTAAATCTATATTTATTTTCTCGCTTAAAATATTTTTGCCCTCAAAAAAAATTTCTCCTGAACTTGGCTTTTCCAATAAATTCAAACAGCGCAAAAAAGTAGATTTTCCACTTCCGCTCAAACCCAAAATACAAACGACGTCGCCCTCAAATATCTCCAAACAAATATTTTTTAATACAACATGCCCATTCGAAAACTTTTTATTTAAATCATTAATTTTAATCAGTGCATTTTTATTTCCTCTCATGTCTTTTTAATCTCCTTTCCAAAAAATTTGCCAAACACGTCAAGCAATAAGTCAAAATTAAATAAATAAGCGCAATTAAAATTAACGGCGTCCAAGCATCATACGTTCGGCTTTTTATTATATCTCCGGCTTTTGTCAAATCTTGTACAGCTACATATCCAGCAACCGAAGTTTCTTTTAAAAGCGAAACAAATTCATTACATAACGCCGGCAAAATATTTTTAAACGCTTGCGGCAGAATAATATATCTCATACAAGAAAAATAATTTAATCCCAAACTTCTTCCTGCTTCTATTTGTCCTCTGTCAACAGAATTTAATCCCGCGCGAAATATTTCCGAAACATAAGCCGTGCTATTTATTCCAAATCCAATTATCGCAATTAAAATATTATTTGCCGACCGCGAACTAAACACACAAAAAAACAATATCATTAACTGCACAACGATCGGTGTCCCACGAATAATAACGACAAAAAATTTTGCAAGTCTATTTAATAACTTTAACTTCCCTGTGTTATCACAAAAATTTCTTATCAAAGCAATCAAAAAACCAAAAAAAATACCGATCAAAACCGCAAAAAAAGTTATGACCAATGTATTTTTTAGTCCGTTTAATATATATAAATACCGCGCATCTTTTATCAAATTTAAATACAATGCGTGTTTTAATTCCAAAACCATATCCATCACTTTATATATTTTTTTATTATTTCATCAAGTTCGCCGCTTTTTTTTGTTTCAGCTAAAATATTATTTATTTCATCAAGCAAATCTTGATTATCTTTATTTATCGCAATTGCATATTCTTCGCCTTTGCAAACATTATTTAACATAAAAATTTCATCATTTTCGCTTGCAAAAAACTTTGCTGGCTCATGATCTAAAACTACAGCATCTATTTTTTTATTTTTTAAAGCTTCGACTGCATCAACATGTTTATTAAATCTCTCAATATTTTCCTCGCCAAACTCTTCAGTATAATTAATATCAGCTATATTTCCTGTTTGCACACCGATTTTTTTTCCTTTCAAATCAGAAACTTTACTTATGCCGCTTCCATAACGAACCAAAATATTTTGTGAAGTCTCAAAATAACTATCACTAAAATTTACATTTTCTTTTCTATCTTCTGTTACCGTTAAAGCCGCTAATGCAATATCAGCTTTGTTACTTACTATCGCAGGAATAATAGAATCAAATTCAACATCTAAAATTTCTAATTCTTTGCCCATTTTTTCAGCAATTAAATTCGCAATTTCAATATCTATTTCTTTAATATCATTTTTATCTTTATATTCATATGGCGGAAATTCTGCATTCGTAACCATAATTATTTTATTATCATCATTTTTTTTATCCCCGCAACCTATAAAAACAAGACAAAAACTTAATATTAACACTAAAAACAAAAAACTTTTCTTCATAACCAACAACATCCCAATCCTTTTATTTGATTTTTGATTTAATTTTGGTCAACACCAATCAGTGACAAAGCAATTCTTTCATTTTCTTCATCGCTTGACAAAACTTTTAATTTTAAAACGTCGCCTATATTTATTTTATCAGTTACTTTCTCAACATGTTCATTTTCACAAATCTGAGATATGTGCAACAAACCATCTAAACCTTTTTCTAATTGAACAAAGGCACCAAAATCACTTACTCTTACAACGCGACCTTCAACAATTTTATTATCTGGATATCTTTCAGCCACTCCAGACCAAACATTTCTTTTCTCTGTCAATTCTGTTAACGCAATTCTTCCCCGTTTTTTATCAATACTTTTGATCGACAACTTTAATTTATCTCCGATTTTAAATTTGTCCTTAAAGTTTTCTCGATTAACGCTTTTCATTTGTGACGTGTGAAGCAAACCGCTATTTTTTCCAAAATCAACAAATAACCCAAAATCAACTATTTTTTTTACAACACAATCAACCTTGTCACCCACATTAACTTCGATTTCTTGTATATTTTTTATATCCAGCTGGCTTCCAATATAACGATTTTTTGCGCGGTTAAATTCTATGATTTTAAATTCAATCGTTTTCCCTAAATAAGATTTTAAATCGTTATCTTTATTTGGCATGCGTGAAGCAGGAACAAATAATCTAACACCTTCAAAAATTACGTTTAAACCACTTTGAACATAGCCAATAACTTTTCCTTTAATAGCTAACCCATTTTTAAAAGCGTGTTCTAATCCCTTAATTCCGTTTTGCAACTCGAGTTTCTTTTTAGAGAGAAAAACTTTGCCATCTGCATCGTCTATTCTTACAATAACAGCTTGAACTTTTTCACCTAATTTAATTTGGGTTTGTAAATCATCAGGCAAATCCGAAAAATTTTCTTTTTTTATTATGCCGTCATATTTATAACCAATGTCCAATATTATTTCTTTTTGATTAACGCAAACAACCTCACCTTTTACAACCTGTCCAATTTTCAAACTGGTAAAAGACTCGTTTAGCATCTGCTCAAAAGATTTTTCTTTTTCAATATCATAAACACTTTTATTCATTATTAAAATTTCCTCCTACTTTGTGTCGATTCGTAAAAAACCGACCTTATTTTTAAAGCTATCAAAAAAATAAATTTACGTCAATAATATTTGAGTCGTTTTTTGTATAAAAATTGTGTTACAAAGTTTATCTAATAACATTGACAAATAAAATTCAACTGTTTTTTCGGCAACAAATCTCTTTTGCTGTAAGTAATTTTATTAAACGACAGGAAAATAATTAACATGAGAAAAATAAAAGACCAAGTAATAAAAAATAAACTCTAACGTCAAAAATTTTTATTTCACAATCGTCTAAAAAAAATTGATTAACATCCAAATGTTATTTCTAATTTGAATTTTAATTTCGTTTTGCCCAAATACATAAAATTTAGAGATTAAATATATTTTTTGTCATCAAATATTTGCTTCCTCAAAATATATTATCTACACAAAAAAAATTTTTATGATGCGGCACAATTTAATTATTAATTATTTTTTTCCACATCGATAAAAAATATTACCAACAAAAATATTTTTATCGTCGTCAAATAATTTTTTAAATGATATCATCGAATCGCAATAGAAAAAAAATTAAAAGGAGAAAAATTTTATTTTGGGAGAGAAAAATTTTTATTCTGGATTTGTAAGTATCGTTGGAAAAACAAATGTCGGCAAATCAACATTAATGAATAAATTAATTGGAGAAAAAATTTCGATTGTGTCAAATAAACCACAAACAACAAGAAATAAAATTCTAACGGTTTTAACTGATGATGAAAGTCAAATTATTTTTTTGGATACGCCTGGTGTACACAAACCAAAATCTAAATTAAGCAAGTTTATGTTAAAAACAGTTGACCAAAGTTTAAAAGAAATAGATTTAATATTATTTTTAGTTGAGCCGTGTGAAAAAATTTCGGATATAAATCAAAACATAATTGGTAAATTAAAAAAAGTTTCGACGCCAATAATTTTAGTTATAAATAAGATTGATACTTTGCAAAATAAAGAGCAAAAAGTTTTGGACATAAAAAATTTTTATGAGCAATATGGTTTTAAAAATATAATTTCTGTCTCAGCTTTAACAGGAGAAAATTTGGATGAGTTATTAAATACAATCAAAAAAAATTTAAAGCCCGGTCCCAAATATTTTGATGACGATTTTTTAACTGACATGCCTGAGCGAAATATAATTTGTGAGATTATACGCGAGAAAATATTATTTTTTTTAAAGGATGAAATTCCTCACGGTTGTGCTGTTGAAATTAATTTTTTTAAAAAACGAGATAAAAAAGATTTGATTGATATAGAAGCGAGTATTTTTTGTGAAAAGGAATCACATAAAAAAATAATCATCGGACGTGATGGAAATATGTTAAAGAAAATTGGTACGCAAGCAAGAGTAGAATCAGAAAATTTATTAGGAAGCAAATTAAATTTAAAACTTTGGGTTAAAGTAAAAAAAAATTGGCGAAACAATGATTTTTATTTAAAACAATTTGGATATGACGATAAAAAAAATTGATGATTGTAAAATTTTTCCCGTATATTTTGTCGCCTAATCGAAAATATTAGTGTAAATAAAATATTTTTTTAGTATGAAAATGAGGAGGATTTAGATATGAATAAAAAAGATTTGTGGGCAAAATTTTGGACTACGGGAAGTGTTTTAGATTACTTGGAATATAAAAAAGAAAAAAATAAAGATGATCATAATGAAAAAAATTAATTTATAAATAAAAAAAAGTTTAAATATAAAAACGGCGGTTGAAATTATAAACTGCCGTTTTTTTGGTTTTAAATTTTACTTGTCAAAAAAAATAATTAAGTACTAAAAACAATCAAAATCAGAAAATCAAAATATATATTTAAAAAACGATTTGGATTCATAAAAATATTTTAGTTGCACCTTGACATCTAAAAATATTTATTTTAAAACCAGTATGTTGACTAAAATGCTGACAAATGAATTATTATTTGATTTCGTGGAGGTATTATTTAAATGAAAGAAAACAATAAGATCGAAAATGGTAAGCTAAACACAAAAGAAAAACAAGATAATAAGACAAATTTAATGCATATTAAATCTAAATATGTGCGACAACATTTGTTTGGTTATTTGCAACCAAAGCGAGCCATTAAGTGTGCTAAGTATAATAAAATGTTAACCAAAGATGCTTTAGAAAGTTATTTTACAAGACAGCAATATCGTTATTATAATGACTTTCGTTATGCGTTTTTTGTTGAGCAGAACACCAAAATTATTTACCAAATATGTAAAGAAATTTTTGGAAATAGTTTTAAAGATTTGAACAAAGATTTGCTTAATAAGCTAAAAAAAAATATCGAACATGATAATGATAATAACGATGGACTTAAGGGCTTGTTATTCATGTATGCCATACCAAAAATTCTTAGTGGTGTTTGCTCGCTTGAAGAAAAAGATTTTTCACAATTAAATAAAGATGATTTAACTAAAGTAGAAAATCCTGATGCAGATAAAACTTTACAAGCGCTGATTTCAACTATCCTTGAGAAAAAATCTGATCGAAATGGTACACACTTGCATCAAAAATTAGTTGATTATCTTAACATGATTTTAGATTGCAATGGAGAAGAAGCCAAAATAGAAAAATTGTTTGATGATTGGAATACTAATTTATGTCATATGGAACAAAACTTTCGATCTGCTGTCTATTTTGATGTGGTTTCTAAAGTGTTAAGTAAGTTGTCAGATGAAATGGTTGATGAAAAGCGTATTACAGTTATTTGTGAATATTTAGGATATGATGGTAGAGTGAGAGCTAGGCTTAAAATTAATTTTGATCTGAAGTATCATCATGATTGCGGATATATAGTCGATTGGGTAAGATACATAATGCTTGCATACCGAAAAAAATATAATGATACAATGAAATATAATGGTTGGTTACATATTTTGTTTGATGGCTTGAATGATCTTGCAGAATGCACTCAAATGCTTGAGGATAATTTGAAATATTGTTCTTTTCCAGAAGAGATGGCTGCGATTTACCAGAAAGCTCTTATGAGAATTTTTGACAACGATAAAGAAAGGTTTGTCGAATATTGTGAAAGTGTTGAAATTCATGATGATTTTCTTAATATTCCTCATCCTTATCGTTTTTATGGTTTTCCTGATTATAAAAATGAATACTTGCATAAAGGTCATCGTATGTCTCACTTAAAATTTTGTACTTATAAGCGTTTAGCTGGTTTGATTACTTTGTGGTTTTTGGCGTTGATTTTAGGTATTGCCTTATCTCCGATAGGATTTGTAGCGCTTTTTTGGCTTGCTTTTGCATATCATATTTTTTGGCTTAAAATTGTGATGTTTTGGTTCAGCTCCATATTTATATGGATTTGGGGTCCGGCAATTTTAATATACGCTCTTAAAGAAACTATTAAAGATTTTTATATTTACGAAACACCGTCTAAACAAGAGTACAATAATTATTTAAAGAGCAAATATTCAATCCTAGATCCCACAAATGAAAGTAAAATTTCTACTCAAAATTACTACGAGTTTCAAAGTTTTAGAACCAAAATTATAAATTTAAATCAGTTGCCTAAGCTATACAAATCGGTAAATAAAATGCTCTAGAATAAAAACCAAATTCTACATGAAATAAATACAAACAAAATATGAATATACGAATAGATAAAAAACAGAACAACGAGCTGAAATAATTAGCTCGTTTTTTTTATTTTAAACTTTAAGTTTCAATATCTTTCGAGCTTTTTATTTTTTTATCATCTTATATTATATCGTAAAAATTGTTTTTATATCATAGTTTTTTGTTTTAGAGTTGGAAAAATAATATTTTTGCATTTTCCTTTTGACATGAAAAAAAGTTATAAATATATGCGTTAATTTTAGATTTTGTGGGATAATTAAAATAAAATTTTTATTGCTGTGAACATGATTTTCATTTGAAATAATTTGGATATAACGATAAAAAAAATTGATGATATGTAAAATTTTTCCCATAAATTTTGTCGCTTAGTCGAAAATATTAATGTAAATAAAATATTTTTTATATGAAAACGGGGAGGGGCATGATATGAATAAAAAAAATTTGTGGACAAAATTTTGGATTATGGGAAGTGTTTTAAATTACTTGAAGTATGAAAAACAAAAAAATAAAAATAAACATGACGAAAAAAATCACTTTACAATCCAGTAGGGAAATAAACTGCGTTGTGTTTTTATCTGTTTCAGAGTAAAATAATATTCATCCAAAAAAAATCTAAGAGGTGATTTTTATCAAAAAACTTTTGGAGCTCTATTTTGTATTTTTAAAGATAGGTGGATTTACTTTTGGAAGCGGTTATGCTATGCTTCCGATCATTAGACAAGAAATTTCTTTAAAACGAAATTGGGTTAATGAAGACGAAATTTCGGATTATATAGCTTTTGCTCAATCATTGCCTGGAGTAATTGCCATAAATATTTCTTGTGCAGTAGGGAAAAAAATCGCAGGGATTAAAGGTGCAATTACAGCTTGTCTTGGTGTAATAACTTTACCTTCGATAATAATTATTTTGATATCTCATTTTTTTTGTGACATAATGAAAATCTCGCTTGCCAATAAAATTATTTCGTCTATACAATCTGTAACTGTCGCGATTGTTTTGTTGGCTTTTGTTCAGATTTATAAATCAAATATAAAAGATTTGTTTCAGAAATTTATTTTTGTTTTAGGAATTATCGCTTCAATCTTTTTTAAAATTCCGACGCAGTATATAATTATTTCCGCTTGTATTATTGCATGTATTTATAAGCACATTATGAAAAATAAAATTAATAAAAAAATAAATTAGGTTTTAGGTGAAAAAAATATGAACGCATTTAAAATTTTAGAATCACGTGGATTTATTGAGCAATCAACAAATTTTGATGAGCTGGAAAAAAAATTTGCTAGAGAAAAAATTGATTTT
>CAMVHY010000041.1 GCA_947167415.1 uncultured Clostridia bacterium | reverse complement strand
CTTACTTACTTTTGCTTTTAAACGTTGGCGCGGTGTCGCTACCAGATATGCTAAAACACTCGATGACTTCATCGCTTTTATTTATTTCCGTTGTATCTTTATGTATTTGTAGTTCTTTTAAATTTTTTCATGTAGATGCTATTTGGCTCCCACTCCGCATCACTTGTATCAAATCTACGATACGTTTTTTTCCATTTTTATTTTGATCCTTTTTTTTTAATTCCCTCTATATATAATTTATCTTGTAATCTATTTCTCTTTTTTATCTTTTTTGTGTAGACACTATCTAATAAAAAAAAAGGAACTAGAAAAAAAATTAGAAGAAATAAATAAAGTTATCATCTGATAAAAAACCTATAGATTTAAATGATTTAATCTCAAGAGCTGATCGGATTTTGGAAAAAAATAACACTGCTGAAGTTAACAATTGCAATACAAACAACAAGTTGTTATTTGATTATAATAATTTTGCTTCAAACAGATATGTTTTAAAAATTTTTTTCATCCCTAAGAAAAATAAAAACAAATGGAATTGTTTCGATTAAGAGCATTTGTTTTGAAAACGAAAATGACGGAAAAATAGGTATTGAAAGTAACCAAAACTTATTGGACTTAAAATTGGAAACATCAAACAACCGAGATATTAAAATCGAAAACGACAAACAAAATCCGCTAGACCAATCAGTTTTAGGTTAATTACATAAAAAAAATGATCTCAAACACGAGGTCGTTTTTATTTTTGCTTTTTGTTTTAAAAAAGATTTTAAATTATGTTTTTGCAAAATTTATTTTTGGACACGATAGCAAATAGAATTTTTGTTTGATTTGTTTGACATTCTATATCCTTTTTTCATACATAAAAAATCTTAAAAAAAAAAATTTTTTATTTTATAATTCAAAGCATAGTTACGATTCTTACCGTAACTATTAAAAAATATTGTTTTTAGTTGTTTTAAAATATTTTCGGGGGCAGGGAAATGCAAGATATGAAAACAAACAATGTTAATGATTTAGTCATATCGTTGAATAATCTGGAAAATAACAACGCATTTAATATTTTTTTTGCGGACTATATCCAAAAAAATAAGATTGCAAAATTGGATGATCTTAAAAATTTAAAGCGGAATGCTCTAATAAAGTTTTTACAAGAAGATGAAAAAGGAAAACAAATATGTCAGTCAAAAAATATTTTAGCAGATCAACTTGAAGGCAGAAACAATCTGATTTCCGTGTATTATGAGGCTAGTTTTAAAAACGTTAAATTAAATCCTGATAATATAAAAACGGTGGTCGAAAGTTTTGCTAATTTGGATGTAGATCATATGAATGATCTGGAAGCTTCAGAGTTTATTAATTATTTCGCTGATTTGTTTAATGGCATTCCAGAAGACAAGCAACGCAAAATAGATCCGCTTACCATAGATAAATGTTTGAAAAAATTTATGAATTTCTTGTTTAGCAATAATGCAATGGAAATGATTATGAAGCACACTGATTTAGAAAAAGAAATTTTGCCGGAAAATAAGAGTGCCGATGCGATTGTCAAGAAATTGGACAAGATACAATGGAATCAAAAAGCGCCAGAATCATTTATAAGATTTGCTTTTAATTTCACTGATTTTAATAAATTTAAAGCAGCGGAAAATGAATCGGGAGACGAAAGGTTTGACAGACATAATTTAATTTATAAAACAATTTATACTTTGGCAAAAAATGACAGTGCAAATGATTGGAACGAAAAAATAAAGAATGTATTTGAAAAAGGTATATACAAAAAGTTGATTGATACAATTGAAGGCGATGAAAAAATAGATCATATTTTGAGTTTTGAAAGGATGCAAAACATTGATTATGATCTACCATTAAAAAATAAACTCGAAAATACATGTTTAAAATTTGTGGTCGTAAATGAAAATGGAAATAAAAAAATAAAATTAATTGGTGGCAAGGATGATGTATGTAAGAAATTAAAATCACAGCAAATACCAAGTTTGATATTTTCCGTTTTAGGTATTTCATCAGTGGCTTTTATTTTATTTTTATCAGGATTTGCATGGTCTTGGATGTTAATTTGCGGGTTGGGCTTTCTAGCAACATTTAGTTTGCATTTGGTTAGTTCGATTTTTTGTATGAATCCGTATGGTTCACGCGTTTATAAATCTAAATGGCTAAAAAATATCGCTTGGATGATTGCTGGTATAACTTTGATTATGACAGGAGGATTATTTTTTGCTGGGATTGCTGCTTTTGTTTTTATTGCTTTTGGGTGTTTAAGTGTTGCTACTGGAATATTAAAATCTTTTGTAGGCTCAACTGCAAATGCATTTAATGCATCAAGAGAAATGGATGCTGAGCAAACCGACAAATACATCAAAGAGAATGTAAGTAAAGTAAGTGAGAAAGTAAAACCGTTGGTTATGTCGCATCAGATAATAATGTCCGCTGTGTTTATTTTTGCAATGACAGTGGGAATTGTTTTGTCGCTATCGCTTACGGCGCCGTATTTTGTTTTCTCTGGAATTATGATTTCTAGTTTATCTTTTTTGGGTTTATTAAATTCTATATTTCATGTGTTCGGGAAAGGCACACCTGCACAAGTAAAATTACATCGTTACGGAAAATTTTTAGAGTGTACAGCGTTTGTGTTAGGTGGATTGTCTTTGATTTTATTTGGAATTTTGCCAGTTAGTACAGCTTTTGCTGGACTTATTGGAATTTCTTCCATCGCATTGAAATTTTTGCTTATTGCATTCGGTGCTACATCAATTTTTAAATCTATAAAACAATATTCACGTATGTCTTCGAATATAAAATATCTTTTAGCTAAACAAGAATTAAAATTCACGGGTTTAAAGATGGATAAATTAAAAAAATGGAAAAAAGACCTATACGATAATACATACAATCCAAAATTTGATTTCGCTGATATTACCCTTAAAAATATGGAAGTGTGTTTTGACAAAAAACCGGTTGTACAAAATAATAATCAATGGATCACATTCTTTTTTTAAAAAACAACTTAACAAATAAATTCTAATTTGATTTTTATAATTTACACAGCAAAATAAAAAACGATCTCAAAGGTGAGATCATTTTTTTTTTTAATAATTTTCGCACACAACTTTTTTTGCCATAATCAAAACAAATTTTTTTAAGATATAAAACTCATTTGATTTGTCTCAGGGATTCCTCGCAAAATATTATTTTGTTTTAATAAATCAATCACATTTTTATTTGCTTTTGTTCTTTCTTTAAAATCCTCGATCGTATCAAACAAACCATTTTTTCTTTCCTCAACAATATTTTGCGCAACACTTTCTCCTAATCCTTCAATCGTACATAACGGTGGCAACAATCCTTTTTCCGTAACAATAAATTTTTCTGCATCAGATTTATATAAATCTATTTCAACAAAATTTAATCCGCGCTCATACATTTCTAAAATTAATTCCAACAGCGAATAAACATTTTTTTCTTTTGCCGACATATCTTTATTTAAATCAAGTTCTCTCATACACTCCAAAATTTTTTCTTTCCCAAAATTCATTTTATTATAATCAAAATCCAAATTTCTAACCGAAAAAACCGCTGCATAAAACGCATACGGATAATAAACTTTAAAATATCCCATTCGCATTGTCATCATTACATATGCAACAGCATGCCCTTTGGGAAATAAATATTTAATTTTATTACACGATTCTATATACCATTCTGGCACATTATTTTTTTTCATAATTTCAATATATTCATCGCTTAAGCCTCGACCTTTTCGCACTGATTCCATAATTTTAAACGCAGTCTTTTTCTCAACACCCATTCTTATTAAATAAAGCATAATATCATCTCTCGTTGGTATAACGCTTTTTAAATCAGCCAAATTTTTTTTAATTAACTCTTGTGCATTATTAAACCAAACATCTGTACCGTGCGACAATCCTGAAATTCTTACGAGTTCCCCAAAAGTTTTTGGTTTTGTATCCAAAAGCATTTGTCTTACAAAATTTGTTCCAAACTCAGGTAATCCAAGTGTTCCTGTTTTTACAAAATCAAAATCTCCCAAAACTTTTGGCGATTCAAAAAGCGATAAAACTTTTTTGTCAGCCAAATTAATTTTTCTAACATCAACTTTCGTAATTTTTTCCAACATATAAATCATCGTCGGCACATCATGACCTAATAAATCTAATTTTAAAAGTCTGCCACTAATCGAATGATAATCAAAATGTGTCGTTATAACATTTGACTTCAAATCATTTGCTGGATGCTGAATCGGACAAAATTCAAAAATATCATGATCTTTCGGCACAATCATTAATCCGCCCGGATGTTGTCCTGTCGTTTTTTTTACACCCGAGCAACCAATTTTTAATCTATTTATTTCCGATTTATTAACTTTAATATTTTTCTCGTCAAAATATTTTTTTACATAGCCATACGCAGTTTTTTCTGCCAGCGTCGCAATCGTCCCCGCTTTAAAAACATGTCCCTCGCCAAATAATTCTTCTGTATATTCATGAGCTCGCGCTTGATATTCGCCAGAAAAATTTAAATCTATATCCGGCTCTTTATCGCCATCAAATCCCAAAAAAGTTTCAAACGGAATATCATGTCCGTCTTTATTTAATAAACTTTTACAAACAGGACAAAATTTATCCGGCATATCACACCCTGATCCTCCGGCAAAACTTTTTACTAATTCCGAATCAAAATCATAATATTTACAGTTCGGACAAACATAATGTGGCGGCAAAGGATTTACTTCTGTAATTTGTGCCATCGTTGCAACAAACGAAGATCCAACTGAACCACGTGAACCAACTAAATATCCATCTTCTAACGATTTCCAAACAAGTTTTTGCGCGATTATATACATAACCGTGAAACCATTTTTAATAATCGAATCCAATTCTTTTTTTAATCTATTTTCAACTATCTCAGGCAGATTCTCTCCATAAATCTCGTGCGCTTTTTCTAATACAATCTTTTTTAATTTCTCATCCGCACCATCAAATTTTGGCGAATAAGTTCCATCCGGAATTGGCTTTATATTTTCGTCAATCATATCTGCAATTAAATTCGGATTTTTTACAACCAAATTAAAAGCCAAATCTTTATCCAAATAATTAAATCTATCAAGCATTTCTTTCGTCGTATGAAAAAATAACGGCGGCTGATTTTCTGCGTCTTTAAATCCTTCACCCGACATAATTATTTCACGATAAATTTTATCTTCTGGCTCTAAAAAATGCACATCTCCTGTCGCAACAACTAACTTATTAAATTTTTTCCCAAGCTCAATTATTTTTTTATTTATATTTATTAAATCCTGACTCGAGTTTAAAATTTTTTCTCTTAGCATATAAAAATTATTTTCTAACGGCTGCACTTCAAGATAATCATAAAACTGCGCCAGGTTTTCAATAAAACTCCGAGATTTATTTTCTCGTATCGCACGATAAATTTCACCTGCTTCGCACGCCGAGCCAATTATTAATCCTTCTCGTAATTTCAAAAATTCACTCTTTGGAATTCTTGGCCGCTTATAAAAATAATTTAAATGCGCCATCGAAATTAATTTATATAAATTTTTTAATCCAACTTGATTTTTTACCAAAATAACAGCATGATAAGCTTTTAATTTTAATTTATTACTCGAACTTTCAAGCAAAAAATTAATCTCGCGCAAAAAATAAATTTTTTTCTCTCTCAGCATTTCACACAGCTTTAAAAAAATTTTTGCCGTCGCCTCAGCGTCATCAACTGCTCTGTGATGATTTTTTAAATCTATTTTTAAATACTCGCATAAAAAATCTAATTTATGCCGTGATAAATTTGGCAAAAGCGCACGTGATAATCCCAACGTATCCAAAACACAATTATTTAATTCTAAATTAAAATCCTTTGCGACGCGATTTATAAATCCCGCATCAAAATCAGCGTTATGTGCAACCAAAACACAATCTTTTATAAAATCCATAAACTCAAAAAAAACTTTTTCTATCTCCGGCGCATCAATTAACATCTCATCAGTTATATTCGTCAATTCAATAATTTTTGCTGGCAATTTAACTTTCGGATTCACAAAACTATTAAACCTATCAACAATTTTCCCATGTGAAATTTTTACAGCTCCGATTTCAATTATTTTATTATTTTCTTTCGAAATTCCCGTCGTCTCTAAATCAAAAACAACAAAATCATCATCAAGATTTTTATCTCCTGCATTTTCAACTATGCTTGCCAAATCATCTATTAAATACGCTTCCGTTCCATAAATTACTTTTATATTAAATTTTTTTGCCGCGTCCATCGCTTCCGGAAAAGCTTGCACAACTCCATGATCAGTGATCGCAATTGCTTTATGTCCCCAAAAAGCTGCTCGCTCAATTAATTTTTTTACTGGCACAACTGAATCCATGCTACTCATTTGTGTATGCGCGTGTAATTCAACCCTTTTTACTTTTTCGTCATCACATCTTTTTTTTATTTCAAATGGACAAAATTCTTCCACGAACAAAACTTTCTCTTTCGTAAAATCATCAAATTTTATTTTCCCTTTTAAAATAATATCCTGACCGACTTTCATAAAATCATTTATTTCTTTGCTTATCTCTTCCTGCTTAATAAAAAATTTTGCCGTAATAGAATTTTTTTTGTCTGTTATATCCAAGCTAAATAAAGTTTTATTATTTTTTAAGACAAACTTGTCACAAAAAAAAATTTTTCCGCCGACAATTATTTTTTCATCAACGTCAAAATTTTTATGCAGGTCAAAAATTTCCTGATTTACCAAATCACAATTTAACTTCAAACATGATTTCTTATTAAAACTCGTTTTCACATCATTACTTTTCTTTTTATTTTCACAAACATCCATATTTTTCTTTGCCATTTCAATTTCATTCATCAACTTATTTTTAATTTCATTTTGCTTTTCAGACAAATAACTTTTACCCGTATCAAAATCCAAATAACAAAAAATCACATCGACATCCAAATCAATTTTCTGTTTCAACAAATTTTTTATTATCCCATCTAAATTTTCACTTTCAACAAAAAAAGCATATTTTTGGCTAATTTTAATTTCCAATATGTATTTTTCTGTTTTCATAAAAATTTTTATTTCTCGATTATTAAGTATTTCATAAAACACATTGCTAATATTTTTTACATCTAGCAAAATACATTTCCAAACGTTTTTTATTTTTTCTTCAACACCACAATCAAAATCATATTTCTCGCGAATTTTAATATCGAAGCCTAAAAAAAATTTCTTAATCTCACTTTCAAGATCAAGAATATTTTTCTTGTCAACTATATTTTTCAAGCCCAAATCTAAAATCATTTTTCTTTCAGACTTTAAAATTTTTATATTCAAAACATCCGCGCTGCCAAAATTTTTTTTAATTTCATCCTTAAAATCAAAATCTTTAAAAGCTTGATTAAAATTAATTTTTTGTGCCATAAAAATTTTCACCTGTGCCTATAAATCCGTTTTATTTTTAGTCTATCATTTTTTCACAATCAAAATTATATTTTTCACAAATTTTAATATCAAAGTAAAAAAAAATTCTCAATCTCATATTCGAGATCGAGAATAATTTTTTTGTTTACTATCTTTTTTAAAAACCAACTCTAAAGATTATTTTTCTTTTTAACTTTGATACTTTTATATTTAATTAAATGGTTAATATATCATTGTTCAGACGTTGCGCCATTCATTAAATCAAATGGATTTTTTTCAACATTAAAGGTACGACCACCGCGAGTCGGTTTGCGACCAACTAATTTCTGAAGTAAATTGATTAGCTTATCTAAAAAATTTAAATTGCATTCACTATGATCGCGGAAAAAAGTTAGACACTCGCGCATTTTATTCAACTCTTTTATTTGATAATGAAAATCTTCTGTACCAATTTTGTTATGCAAAGCCTTCCTGCTTTTCTTTGCCTCTTCTATTTCTGCTGAGATCTTGTCAAGTTCTTCTATTTGTTTTTCAGTTAACAGTGTTCGTATGCTTCTAGGTCCACGACAATGAAAAGTATAAACCAAACTACTTTTACGGAGATCTTGTTCTTTGAATCCGCGGATCATTTCTTCCGGTTCGCACTCTCGTATCTTTTCCAAGTACTTTTCTCTATCCACTATATTTCTGAAGTTCTCGCGTCTCTTATCTTCAAACTTATCGTAATTCTCACATCCATCTTCTATTATTCCACATAGTTTATTACGATATTTCTCTTGTTTTGTTTTTATTGTATTTTCTAATTCGTTTATTTCACGAAAATTGTTTCCTATCTCTTCAATACTCAAACGACTTGTATTTCCTTTACTATTTAAGACTTCTTTTATCTTTTTGTTGACTGCCTCTTCTACTAAACGTAGTGTAGAATTTGGTAACTTCACCTTTTCTATTTCGTTGTATCCTTTGAGTTTGCCCCCTGGTGTATCAGGTAGTCGACGTACCTCTACGGCAAAAAACAGTAAATACGCTACATATTTTAAATTTATATAATATTCCTTGTTATCCCCATTATATGGATCATTGCACTCTCTATGTGGACTGCTTTTTAAATTATCCCGCCTCCATCCCTTTTTATAAAATTCTAAAGCTGCAGAAATTATAGTCTCCAAATGTCTATTATCACATAAATACGGTTTATATAATGCTATAAATTGCATATGCTCATTTACATCATGATTTTTTATTTGGGT
>CAMVHY010000040.1 GCA_947167415.1 uncultured Clostridia bacterium | reverse complement strand
ATCTGCAAAGACTAATTTTGCATCGAGATTTTTGAGCAAGTTAATAGCTTCTTTACAATCGGCACGCGTTCCCTCGGTAACGATAAATTTTACAGGCAAACCGCGCTCATTAACGGCTAAGTGTATTTTCGAATTAAGTCTCCTTTTGTCTTTGATACAGCCTGATTTCCGTCGCACGCCACAGCTGTATTTTCACATAACTCGAGTTTATGATTGCCATTCAAAATTTGCATCATCTTCCAGTATCTTAAATAATTTTTTTCACATACCTTTTTTTTGCCATCGAACAAATCTTTGATGAATCGTACCCCACTTGCCATAATCCGGCGGTAAATTTCTCCACGGAGATTTTGTTTTAAGTATCCAAACAACTGCATTGATAAACTTCCGATTATTTTGGCTATGCCTCCATGTTGCTCAGGATGGCCTGTTAGGTACGGTTCTATTAGCTTCCGCTTTGCATTTCTATGATACGTTTTTTTTCATTTTTATTTTGCTCCTGTTTTTTATTTTTCTCCATTATACTTTATTTTATAGTTTATTCCTCTTTTTTATCTTTTTTTGTGTAGACAGCATCTAAATCAATTTTTAAATGTTGTTCTCCGATTTTATTTGGTGATACTTTCCACAAAATTAATAATGATGACTAATAAAAGTACACCAGCTGACATTCCGAAAAATAGCCATAATATTTTTATTGCACATATAATCGCCGCAATCACACAAATTAAAATAAATACTATGTTGAATTCGCGTCCAAAAACATTTTTTAGGATCTTAATATACGGAACAAAAATAACTTCTGGTTTTTCCTCGATAAAACCTTTTGGTGTTACATAATTATCTGCCGTACAATTATCATTGTTTACTTGGATATTTAATGTTTTTGCTTTATTTTTTATTTCTGTTGTTTTCGATTTTATTTTTTCCACAAACTCAGCCATTTTGTTTGAGATATTGTTTCCTGCTTTAGCAAATTTATTTTGCAAATCTTGTTCTATTCTATCAAGCAAAGCAATTAAATTATTCTTTTTTTCTTCAGTCGCAATATTTTTTAAATCGGCTTCTAGATTTTTAACAATCGACAAAGTATTTTTTAGTCGCCAAGAAATTAAATCATCACCCTTATAACGCGCAACAAATTTCTTATTAAATTCATCGTTGATCTTGATAAATAAATTATTTTTTCCACCAGTATTACAAGATAAAAATTCTTGCGCTGTTTGGTTTTTAAGATCTAATTTGAGAGTACCCTCTGTTTTGACATCAAGCGAATATTCTTTTATCTTGTCTTTATATTTATCAGGAATTGGCCAAAGAGCCACAGCCATTTGTGCAGCAATTGCGCAAATCGTATCAGAATCTCCTCAAATCGATCTCGCATTATTTACTGCTTCTTCAAAACTATTTGCGTTAAGTACGGCAATTAATGCCGGATGAACTGTGTATTTGCATTCTAATGTTCTAAAATATGATTTTTTAATATCTTCAAGGCTTAAACTTGTATCATAACTTGCGCAAGGATGTTCGCCTTTAACTTTAGATTTATAATCTATATATTTGGCTATCGTTTCTTTGTCCCATCCGAGCCTGGCCAAAAAAATAAATTGCACAACAACTTTTGCGCCTTTTATCGCATCAAGATTATTGTGTGTATTTTTAACCGTCTGTTCGATTATAAAATCTAATTTTTCCATAGTTCGCGCAACGTATGCACCGGGGGCACTATGCATTGCCGAACCGTTTGCATGACTCTCACAAAAATGTTCGCCGTTTAATTTGTTTTGTTGAGCGATATAAAACAAAATTTTGTTTGTATCATAAGCGCGATCGCAAAGACTAAATTTGCATCAATATTTTGATCGAGTGAATAAATGCCTTGCAATCAGCATGTGTTCCCTCTACAACAATAAATTTTACAGGTATGCCACGTTTATTGCAGACTAATATTTTGTTTCTATTGTTTCTCGTGTAGATAGCACCTAGGTTTACAAATGATTGTGTTTTTAATGAAAAATGGCGAGAAGCGAAATAGTTATTTGCAGTGTTTATTAAAAAACACAAAATAGACACTGAAATAAAATTTCATTGTTTTCTTGTATTTTCTACTACAATATCAAAAACACTCTTTAGTTTTATCTTTGGTGCTTTAAGGATTTTTATATAAATATTGCTTTTAATCAAAAACAAAAAACACATTGTCATTGATGTGCCTCGCTCGGCTGCAACTGATTCAATTTATTTTCTTTTATAAAACCAACGTGTTCCGTTTTTCGTATCTTCTAAAACAATCCCCATATCAAATAATTTATTTCTTATCCTATCTGCCGAAATCCAATCTTTATTTTTTTTGGCCAAATTTCTTTGATCTATCAAATTTTTTATTTCTAAATCCAGATCACTTTTTTTAACATCAAGCTTTAATCCTAGTACATCACATAATTCAAGCAATTTTTTTTTTGCATACAAAACAAATTTTAAATCTTTATTCTCAAGATTTATATTTATAAACTTTACAAAATCAAAAATTACACCAACTGCTCCAGCAGTATTAAAATCATCACTCATATTTTCTTTAAATAACTTTACATAATTATCACATTTATCACACAGATCGTTTTCGTTTTCATTACTTTTTAAACTATTTTTCTCAAGTAAAAAATTTATATTGCCCAAGCACGTTTTTATTCTCTCGAGAGAAATTTTTGCACTTTCTAATTGCTCATCGCTAAAATTTATTGGACTTCTATAATGCACACTCAAAATAAAAAATCTTAGTGCCTCATACGAAAACTTTTCGCCGATTTCTCTAATCGTAAAAAAATTATTTTTTGACTTTGACATTTTTTCCGAGTTTACATTTATAAATCCATTATGCATCCAATAATTTACAAATTTCTTTCCCGTATAAGCTTCGCTTTGTACAATTTCATTCTCATGATGTGGAAAAATTAAATCTTCTCCGCCGGCATGAATATCAATAGTATCATCCAAATATTTTTTTACCATCGCGCAACATTCTGTATGCCAACCCGGTCTACCAAATCCCCACGGAGAATTCCATTTTGGTTCTCCGGGTTTATATGGCTTCCACAAAACAAAATCACTTGGATTTTTTTTGTTTTTATCCTCAACTATTCTATTTCCTGAGATCAAATCTTCTATATTTTTATTCGCCAACTTGCCATAATTTTTTGCCTTACTCGTATCAAAATAAACCGTTCCGTCTATTTCATAAGCAAAATCTTTTTCAATCAATCCTGCAATCAAATCAATCATTTCATTTAACACAAGAGTTGCTTTTGGATGCAACGTCTCTTTTATATTTAAATTTTTTTCATCTTTCAAAGCCTCAGTAATAAATTTTTCTGCTATCTCATCATAATTTTTATTTTCAGCATTCGCGCGATTAATTATTTTATCGTCTATATCCGTAAAATTTTGCACGTATTTAACTTCATAACCCAAATACTCCAAATATCTTCTTACCGTATCAAAAACAACATACGGCCGCGCATTTCCAATATGCAAATAATCATAAACAGTTGGTCCACACACATACATTAAAACTTTATTTTTTTCTATGCTCTCAAAACTTTCTTTTTTTCGTGTCAACGTATTATAAATTTTTATCAAATTCATCTCTCCCAAAAAAATTATTTCTTACACCAACAAACCAATCTTTTTTTTCACTTTATATAATTTTTTTTGAGCCAATTTTCTCGCGCGCTCAGTACCCATTTTTATCAAATTATCTACATAATCTTTTTCTTTTTCCAGCTCCAAATATTTTTTTTGAATCGGCTCAAGCAATTCAATTACTGCATCACCAACAATTTTTTTTAACTCGCCATAATTTTTATTTACAAAATAATTTTCCGCCTGACTTATATCTAAATTTTTTGCGCTCGCATATATATTTAATAAATTTGACACGCCAGGTTTTTCTTCTGCAAAACAAATTTTATTTTCAGAATCCGTAACCGCTTTTTTTATTTTATTCAAAATAACATTTTTCTCTTCAAACAAAAAAATTACGCCATCATGATCGCTTTTTGACATTTTTTTATTTGGATCCTGTAAATTCATAATTCTTGCTCCAGTTTTATTTATTAGCGGCTCAGGAATTTTAAATATATCGCCAAAAATATTATTAAATCTTTGGGCAATATCGCGACAAATTTCTATATGTTGCTTTTGATCTGCTCCCGTCGGAACAAAATCTGCGCCATATAATAAAATATCTGCCGCCATTAAAACCGGATACGTAAATAATCCTGCGTTTATATTATCACTGTGTTTTTTAGATTTATCTTTAAATTGCGTCATGCGATTTAATTCACCCATGTAAGTAAAACAATTTAAAATCCATGCAAGTTCACAATGCTCATGAACATGTGATTGAAAATAAATAATATTTTTCTCAGGATCTAATCCCAACGCCAATAATAATAAAAACATAGTTCGTGCATTTTTTTTAAATTTAATTGGATCTTGACGAACAGTAAGCGAATGTAAATCTGCAATCGCAAAAATACAATCATAATTATTTTGCATATCCTTCCAATTTTTTATTGCACCAAAATAATTTCCCAACGAAGGAATTCCCGTTGCTTGAATCGCGCTGTAAACAATTTTTTTTTCTTGCTTAATATTTTCCATTTTTTTCAGCTCCTTTTTTTTTAATTTTAGCACATGAAAAAAATTTATTTGTTAAAAAAATGAACGAAAATGAATTTTTAAACACGAAAACTATCTGTATTAAAAAATTAAAAAGTTAACCACTAACCAATCAAATAAAAAAAGTGATATTAGGCACAAAAAAAGCCCTTTGATTATCAAAAAGCTTTTTTAAAAATATATAACTAGGCAGTAAATATTTTTTTTTAAAGGTTTTAGTACCAGATTTTATTTTTATCTGTTTTTATTTTATTTCATATATTTTTCTTTTTAATTTCTCATAATATTCTCGTTGTTTTGGTTGTAGTTCCGAATTTTTATTTTTAATTAAACCATCGAGCCAATCAGAACAAAATTGTTTGTTTTTTTGTATGTCATCCTTGAGAAAATGACGTCTGTGCAAGCCAACATCGCGGATATATTTTTCAAATTCTTTTTTAGATGGAGGCTCCAGCGTTTCCATTATTCTTAGAATAAGGTTACCATACATGTTGTTCTGCAAACTATCTCTGGATATTAATATTTTGCCAGTTGCTATAAATACTTCGCATTCAACCAAAGCATTCTGTGCCAAAATTTCAGACATAACGCTATGGTTAAATTTGTCAACTACCTTTATTATTCCGTCATTTATAAGTGTCTTAATTTCTTCAAAGCGCTCGATTGCAAAATCCACTTTTTCTTCGCCATGACTATCATCCATATAAAACGAATTCAACATAATTCTAAGATTCTCGCTACTGGTGTTCATGATTTTCTCGCGAAGCTCTTTTGGTATAACAGGAATTTTCATCATTGCCAACTGCTCAATGCTATTTTGTCGATAATGTCTCGGTCTAAATAACAATTCACTCGCACCAACGTTGGATAAACCCATATGTTTATTTATTACTTTAATAATTGGGCTTGATTTAGTCGGCATAATAAAATCATTATCAATTCCACGGACACTGTCAGCGTTATAAAAAAAATTTCCACAGTGCCTGTCTGATTGCAATAACAGAACATCCAAAAAATTTAATTCAGATGCAGCACAAAACAATTTATTTGCACTATCTGGTTCTTCCTTTAATTTTTCGTTTATTTGTTCTATTGCCCTCGCTCCATCATAAAATTGTTTACTGGCGTAAGAAACTCTGCCATCTTTAAGAGCATCTTCCATAAATGAAACATGATTATCGTCGGAAATTGCAACTGATGTGGAAACAATACAATTCAAATCAAATAATTTTGCAACCTCATAAGCTATGTTTCCTTTGACAGCTGTATCAACCAAAACGCAAGAATTTTTTTCAAAGCAATTTAATTTGCCAGCTTCTGTTAAACAAAATTCATCATCTTTACCGCACATCATATGCATTTTTCCAGGTTTTAGAATTTTACCTTTGTGTTTAAATACTGTATTAAAAGCTCCGCTTTCACATGTATTATCTTTCTTTTGTTTTTCGCTAATTTTAAATAATTTATCTTTGGAAAAATAAGATGTTTCAATAACTGCCGGTTCAGATGATTTTTCATCTTGCATTTTTAAAAGCATGTCCACAGATTTGCCTTTAATTTTTTCAACAGGCGCATCTAACAGTTTTTGAGTTAATGTGGAAATCATAGACCTACTTGCTTCTAAATTTCTTGATTGGCTTTCAAGGGCACTTATAATTTTGTAAGGCGCTTTAAGCTGTTTTAATTTTAGACGCTTTGTATGAATATCGACCAATTTTTCAAGTTGAGATAACTCATCTTCCATTTTTTTCAATAAGTCATTGCTTAACTTGTTGTAATCCATGTTCTCATTTAAAACAATATTTTTATCTCGTGTATTAATTTCGTTTTCATTTTCATTTGCATCACTAAATATTCGATTACATAAATCTTTAAATTCATTTTCGGGAATAAGCCGATTTTGATTAAATATCTTCTTTTTCTGCTTCTGCCGCAGATTTCTCACTTTGCCAAAAGAAACTTGGTAATTACTATAATCCGCTTCTAAATTTCCAGAGCACTTTAACATGATATAAGCGATTAATCTAAATAAACGTCCAATCAAAAGCAATTCTTTCTTGGAATAAAACCAGAAATAATATTTATGATTTGTTTTAAACGACGACAATTTATTATTTTCTTGCTCCAGCTCTTTTGCTGTTACATAATTATAAATTTGACAAATTTCATCTATATTCTTTAACAAAGTCAAATTATCTTCTTCAATTTTTTCGTATTTCTTGTTACTTTTCAATCTCAAATTATCCAAATTTAAGTCCAACAGATTTCCATCTAAACTTTCAAACCCGCTATATATTTTACACACTTTTTTATAGCTATCAATTTTGTCCTTCGATATTTTTTGAAGTTGTTCTTCATATTGTTTAGCTTTTCGAAGCAAATCTGTGTCATATTGATCCAAATATATTTCAAGATCGTAAATACCATCATCAATCATTTTGTAAAATAAATTTTCATTATCTATCATAGATTCGAGATCAGAAAGCATTTCATATAAAATATTAAAAGCTCTCATCCAATCGTTTACAGTTAATTGTTTTTTTGCTTCTTCTAAAATCTTCCAAGAATATTTTTGGTCATTAGATAAAAAAGCGCGAACTTTATTTATCTTTTCTTGTTCTTCTAACAATCTTTGTAAATTATTTTTTATTTCTGTGGTTTCATCTACATTCAATTCTTTTTCAGATAACAAAATACGAATGTCGTCTAATTTTCTCATTTTGCCTGTTAATTCTTCTAAATTGTCTGCTATTTCTTTTATTTTTTCCTTATCCAGATTCTCATCTGACAATGATAAACGAATTTGTTCTATTTTTTCACTTTCGTCCTTTATTCCACCAATCAGATTTCTATCTTGATAATTTAATTCCAATCTTTCCTTTAACAAATTTCTCTTATTTTTAAACCAATCTGGTAAAAGACCACGCTCTTTTAATCGAGAATTAAAATTGTAATAGTAATATAAATTTGTTGTAACAAGTTGGACTGTTTGCTTGATGTTATTTATTAAGTCTTTTCGATCGATAAGTTTTTTTTTAATATCATGTGAAGCCAACAAATCCAATAATTCTTTGAACCAGCTATCAGTATTACAAATTCCTGCCGTTTTATATTTTGAGCATATATTTTCGCAAGTAACATTTTTAACCATTTCAAAAGCGCTTTCCATTATTTTATAATTCATATACTTTTTTTTAATGCTATTCAGACGTTTATCAGACAAATATTCTTTTTGGCAAATTATTTCTTTTGTCACATTCAAAATTTCTTTTACCAATGCTTCAAACTCAAAATAACATTTTTTTATTTCAAGCGATATTTTTATCAAATTCTCGCGATCGTTAGATTCAATTTTTTTATTTAAAGCATCATCTAATTTTTTTGCTTTAACTCTTAGTTCATCAAATTTTACACTCATCTTATTTTGCTTTAAATCATTTGCAACGTTGCCAAAAACAACTTCTAATCTTTTTTGCTCATCATCTTGATTTTCATTTTCAAAACCAAAAAAAGATTTTATGTCGCTCCAAGCCTTATCAAAATTTATTTTTAAATTGATTTTCCAACTATCATTTTCAAGTTGTTTTATAAAATCAACTGCTTCGTCAAAACTGAATTCGTCATCTGACAAATAATTTTTTTCTAATTCTGTTTTTCCATCCGAAAACAAAAAACCATTTTCGCCAGACTGAAATTTGATTTGTTTTTCATTTAAAAACCCGTTTTTGTCATAACTTTCATCCGTTGGTTTAAAAATTTGGTTTGAAAATAAATTCCTATACAACTCATAATTATCTCCTGAGTTATCATCATTAATTTTTATCTTATTCATTTTTTTATCCCCTTAAACCAATATTTATTATTAATTATATTATATTATTTTTTATTTAAAAAAGAAAAAATAAAATCGTTATGGAAAAATTTTTACGACAAAAAATCATACTTGAATAAAATTTTAAATATGGAAAAATAAATAATCAAAAAGTAATTTTTTTTTTAATCACTTCGATAATTCTTCTTGATAAATCATAAACAAGCGCAAATTTGCAATTACAAAAACACAATCATAATTATTTTGCATAGCATTTCAATTTTTTAACGCACCAAAATAATTCCCGAACGAAGAAATTCCTACGCTTGAATCGCGCTGTAAACAATTTTTTTCTTGCTTAATATTTTCCATTTTTTTCAGCTCTTTTTTTTTAATTATAGCTATAGCATGTCAAAAGAATTTATTTGTTAAAAAAATGAACTAGG